>NZ_CAPAEZ010000004.1:0-63472 GCF_948576815.1 uncultured Allobaculum sp. | reverse complement strand
TCCCAAGGAGGCGGTCGAGAAAATACCCGTCTTTTATTTGACGCTTACTTTTTGCCAAACGGAAAGTTCGATCGCGGGCTGTGTCCAGTTCAAAAGAGCTCTGCTTCGCTTTCCCAAAGAGGAAAGGCGAACGCAGAGCTCTTTCTGTTTCATTTTGTTATTCGTTGAATCAGGACTGGAAAAAGTCGCCGTGATCCGAATTGTCTTTGGGTGTATCGGTTTCAGGTGAAATCACGCGGACTTCCTTTTTCGGTTCCGGCTCGATGAGCGTTCCGGGCAGATTAGAAATTTTCAGCTCGTCGGTAATTTCAATGACGAGGCAGCTTTTTCCATCGATTACCCGGGTCTGCACCTGATCGAGGGCATCGTCCTTAATCGAGACTGTAATGGCTGGGGATTTCAGGCTGACTTTGCCTTTTTCCACGAGGTTGACGGCAGCCAGTTCCTGATCTTCCAGAATGCGGGTATACGCGGAATCAAAATGTTCCATGTTTTCCGCCATTGCTCCGGACGCATCGAGCAGATCGTGCACTCTCGCTTTATCGACTTTGACGACCGCGTCTTCTTCCGTTCCCTCTTGAATAAAGTCGGAGACGTTGCGGTGGAACTGAATGGCCGTTTTGACATCAAGTCCCTGCGGGAATACATCCGCAATGACCTGCGCAAAGCCGTCGGCCTGTTCGGGTGCCGTCGACTGGAACGGAATGTGGAAAAACTGTTCAATCAGATCGATGTTCGGCTTTTTCGCGGTTTTGGAATGATAAAGGAAATGGTTGACGTCTGCGGCGCGTTCGCTGAAGGATGGATACAGGAACGCGTCGAGCGGGGAAGGAATGATCTGCATTTCTTCGTTAACCTTGCGGGAAACGCAGTTATCCTTTGTGGAATAGAACAGACCGATATCGGTCAGTCTGGCTTCGCTGATGGCGGTAATCATGAAACGATACGTCGTATTGCCTTCCAGTTCTTCCCGGTTCGCATTCAGATTGGGTGCAGCGTATTCGAAGATGCCGACCGTTACATATACGCTGTTTCGATAATTACCTTTTTCAATCAGTTCGGACGCATAGCGGTCGAACACTTCCGGCTCGAGCAGGGTTCCGTTGCGGTAGTCAAACAGTGTTTTCTGCAGTTCGACCGCCTGCGGATCCATGGGATCAAACGTATATTCCATCAGGTTTTTGCCCGGCGTTCCCGAAAGACTTTTACGGAAAATCTCAAAATACAAGTCTTCTTCTTCTGTGCTGAGCGTTTCCGGATCGATGAGGCGGGTAAAGAGAAGGTGGGCTTCTTCATCCCGGTATTTTCCATAGGCTTCCTGAATGCCCTTTAAAATCAGGCGCTCATTTTCGGGCTTGAGCTGCCGCTTGATTTCGGAGAGATCTTTTTTATTCATACTTCCGTCTTCCTTTCGTTAAGGCGTATTGCGCGTTTTTAAATGAATCCGGTCGGTTTGGACCGGTGCTTTTTTTTGTGACAAGAACCATATTAACCTTTTTCGCCTGCATCGTAATCCTTAAGATGATTCGCCTTGTCCGGGATTTTGCTGCACAAATCGTTTTGGAGAGGACAGCGTGTCTTCATCGAACCGAATCGAGCAGAACGCAGGATCGCAGCTCAAACAGAAAAGCCGGCCAGAGCCGGCTGATTTCAGGATTTGTGATGATGCGAGAAGAGGCGTGCAAACAGGGAACTCATTTTGGGAGCAGGAGCTGAAATGTACTTGTATTCCTTCGCCTTTTCGATAAAGGCCTGCTGGCTGTTGATCATCTCATCGCCTTCGGGCGAAATTTTCGTATAGGAGCCGGAAGGGAGCAGACGGCGTCCTTTCAGACTGTCGTTAAACTGCGTTTCAAAATACTCGAGCAGCTCCTTTTTCAGCTGCGGATCTTCGATGGGAACACCGACTTCTACGCGGCGCTCGGTGTTGCGGGTCATGAAATCGGCGGAAGCGATGTACACTTCGCACGATTCGCCGATGCCGAAGATGTAAATGCGTCCGTGTTCAAGAAAGCGGCCGACTACGGAGTGAATTTCAATGTGATCGGTATAGCCTTCGAGTCCGGGCAGAATGCAGCAGATGCCGCGAACGATCATTTTAATATCGACCCCAGCCTGAGAGGCTTCGGACAGTTTGGCGATCAGATCGAGGTCGGTCAGCGAGTTCATCTTGAACCAGGCTCTGGCCGGCTTTCCGGCTTTTGCGAGCGCAATCTGTTCGTCCAGCTTCTGTAAAATCGCGTTTTTCAGACCGAACGGGGAAACGATCAGCTTCTTGTACGAACCGGCCAGGTTGCCGACGTTCATGTTCTTGAAAAATTCAGTCGCGTCCTGACCAATCTGCTCATCCGCGGTAATGAGCGAGAAATCCGTGTACTGCCGGCTCGTTTTCTCGTTGTAGTTGCCGGTACCGATCTGGGTGATCGTACGGATTTTTCCGCGGGATTTGAGGGTAATCTGCATGAGCTTGGAGTGGACTTTGTAGTCTTGAAAGCCGTAGAAAACGCTGACGCCGCTTTCTTCGAGACGTTCAGCGGCCTGAATGTTGTTCTGTTCGTCAAAGCGGGCACGCAGTTCCATCAGGACGGTGACATTTTTACTGTTTTCCGCGGCGCGGCAGAGGGCCCGGACAACTTTGGAGTTTTTCGCCAGTCGATAAATGGTGATCGAAATGGAGAGCACGTCCGGATTTGTCGCCGCTTCATCAAGCAGTCGGATGAACTGATCAATGTCCTGATACGGATAGGAAAGCAGAACGTCATGATCGAGAATCTGCGGAATGAGCGGTTCTTCCGGATTCAGACGGCGGTCCGTCTGGGCGACAAACGGCTTGTAGGAAAGGGCCTTGCGAATATCCGCGGGCAGCGCGTCGATCAGCGGGAAAACGTACGAAAGATCGAGCGGGGAACGCTTGGACAGGAAGACCTGCGCCTTGGGCAGATGCAGCTGCCGGCAAAGATAGTCCACTGCAGCTGGATCAGTATCCCGGTAGATTTCCAGACGAATCGGAGAAAGACGCATGCGCTTTTTGAGAATCGTCTTCATGTAGGAGCGATAGTCTTCATCGTCTTCAATGTCGGCGCTGTTCAGGTTGATGTCCGCGTTGCGGGTTACGCGAATGATCGTCTTGAAGGGAATCCGGGATTTAGGAAACATCTTTTCGAGAAAGGCGAGGACGACATTTTCAACGAGCATGAATTCGGTTTTCTCTTCGTTGAGATAAATGATGCGCGGCAAATAGGACGGAATCGGAACGATGCCGTAGCGCGTCTTTCCGTTTTCGATAATCGAAAAGAAAATGTACAGTTCCTTGTTGATCAGAAACGGGAAGGGATGGTGAACGTCGATGATCTGCGGAGCAAGAAGCGGAGCCAGATCGCTTTCAAAATATTTCGCGATCAGCTTGGACTGCTTCTTGTTCAGATTTTTCATGGACATCGGCTGGATCTGGACTTCGCGAAGCGTCTTGCGCAGATTGTGAAGGACGTTGTCCCGCATTTTATACAGTCTGGCGGATTCTTCGTAAATCGCCTGCAGCTGTTCGGAAGGGGACATGCCGCTTTTTGAATCGATCTGATCGTTATCGACCAGAGACATATCCATTAAGGATCCTGCCCGGACCATGAAAAACTCATCCAGGTTGGACGTGAAAATCGCCGCAAATTTCATGCGTTCCAGAAGTTCGACCGACGGATCGGCAGCTTCTTCGAGAACGCGCTGGTTGAATTTCAGCCAGCTGATTTCGCGGTTCTGGGTAAAGGGGTATTTCTTAGTTTTCATAGGGAGATACACTCCTTGTACTGTGTTTGGTTAAGGGCTGAATGCAGCCGTATGCAGCGCGAAGGCCAGACTCAGGTTTCGCATCAGACAGGATATTGAATCCTGCTTTTGAAAAAATTTTTCCTGTTTTCTTTTTATCAGGTATACAGACTCTGCAATTCTGTCGGCTTGATCAGACAGGTTTTTCGCAGGGCGCGCCGGCCTTTGACTGCGCTCATCGATATTGTAGTGGATTTTTTGACGGTCTGCCGGCTGATGCCGGCATTTGGGCGCTTTGTGATGCATGAGTGGATGTCTAGCGTCTTTTGAGGTTTGCGAACTCTTAGCAATCCCTTAAGAATTCCCTAGGGAAACTCCGTGGAAAGCTTGTTATACTAAGTCAATAGTGAATTGTTCACATGTTTGAAAAGAGGAGGCAGAGTGTGAAGTTTTTTAAGAAAATTCTAAAGTCCAAAGCCCTGTATCTGGCTGCGGCTTTAGCCTTTCAGCTGCTGATCCTGCTTCTTTTACTGACGTATTTTTCCCATGAGTTTCTTCCTGTTTACTATACGATGCTCGCGCTGAGCGTCGTTGTCTCCATTGCGGTCATCAACCGCGATTCGGACTCGTCGTCCAAACTGCTCTGGGTCTTTGTGATCATGGCCCTTCCGTTTTTTGGCGGCATGCTGTATCTGCTCTTTGGCGGTACCAAGATTCCGAAAGCGCTGATGATTCAGGACAGACAGGCCTATGCGGACTATCAGGAATACGCGGAGCAGAATCTGAAAACCCTCAACCAGTCCGAGATCCAGGATCCGGTGCTGCGGCGAATGACCGACATGGCCTGGAACAACGGCTATTTCCCGGTCTATACCAATTCCGCCGTCCGGTATTTTCCGACCGGCGAAGCGCAGTTTGAAGGCTTCATGGAAGCCATTCGCAAGGCGGAAGAGTACATCTTCATCGAGACGTACATCATCGACGAAGGCAGCGTGCTCGATGAGCTGCTCGCCGTTCTGGAGCAGAAAGTGGCCGAAGGCGTCGATGTCCGTCTGATCTACGATGACTTTGGCTGCCTGATCAACATTCCGGAAGACTTTCAGGCCAGACTGAAGGCGAAAGGAATAAAAGTACACGCCTTTAATCCGATCCATCCGCAGCTGGCGATGCAGATGAACAACCGCGACCATCGCAAGACGATCATCGTGGATGGAAAAATCGCCTTCACCGGCGGAAGCAACATCGCGGACGAATACGTAAACCGCATTGAACGCTTCGGCTACTGGAAGGACATGGGTGTCTGTGTCGAGGGCCCGGCGGTCGAACCGTTTGTCATCGCGTTTTTGCAGATGTGGAACTACGACTCGCCAGAAAACACGCCGTATGAATTTTATATCCGGCACGAAAGCGAGTTTCCGCTGCTTAAAAATCAGGGCTTTGTCATTCCGTTTTTCGATTCGCCGACCGACGACAAGACGCTTGGCCGCAAATTCCATTTCAACCTGATCAACTCCGCCAACCGTACATGCTGGATTACTACCCCGTATCTGATTCTGGATTCCGACATGGTCAGCATGCTGGAGCTGGCCGTACAGAACGGTGTCGACGTACGCATTGTCGTTCCTGGTATCCCCGACAAGAAAATTGTGTATGAAGTCACCAAGGCCAACTCCGAAATTCTTACGAAAAAGGGCGTGAAGGTGTATGAATATACCCCAGGATTCATACATGGAAAAGTCACGCTTGTCGATTCGAGACATGCGCTGGCCGGAACGGTCAACATGGACTTCCGCTCCTACTACACCAACTACGAATGTGGCATGTGGATGTACGATCCCGCCTGCATTGACGAAATCGAACGCGATTTTGAACAGATCTTCCGTGATTCCAAACTGATTACGCTCTCTTCCATTGAAGAGACCAACTGGTTTGTTCGTCAGTATCGTCTGTTCCTTAAAATTTTCTCTCCGCTGCTCTAAAAGCGGGATCAAATACGGGCGAGCTCTATTCTGTAGAAGACTTGCACCGTTTCCATTTTGAATGTGTACGAAGGCCAGATTCTTTGCGAGAGAATCTGGTTTTTCTTTTGGCAAAGGAAACGGCAGGGAAAGCAGCCGGGCCAGGGGATGAAAATCTCTGCGACCAGCGTTCTTTCTTCTCAGGCCGCCCTTTCGATCTATGGATCTATGACGATCGTCCTTGATTTCTGTGCGATGTCTTTCGTAAATGCGCAGTGAAAAGGAGACTTTCCTCTCTTGCATTCAGCGAAAGGGATGAGATGTTGCCGGACTGTTTTATACATATATAGTTAAAAAATAAATTATTTGATATACGATCGGCTTCTTAAGTACTGTGTGGTACGATGTATATACAGGAGATACCGTACATGAATATTGAGGATTGGAAATCCCAGATTAAGCGCGGGACACTGGAATTCTGCGTTCTGGCAATGATAAAGCAGCAGCCATCCTATGGATATGAAATGATCAGCACACTGGAAAAGTATCCGATTCTGGCCGCAAAAGAGAATACGATTTATCCACTGCTCAGACGGTTAATGAAAGAGGAATATATCTCCTCGTTCTGGCAGGAGAGTTCTGAGGGGCTGCCGCCGCGAAAGTACTATTCCATTACCGAAAAGGGAATGGAATATCTTTTGGCCATGTCTGAGGAATGGGAAAATCTGCAAAACGCGATTAAGGAAACCAAAGGAGCCAAAGACCATGGAACTGGAAAAATCACTGAATGAATATCTCGAAAAAATCGACACCAGTCTGAACCCAATGACTGCTTGCGAACGTGCCGACATTGTAAAAGAAATCAAAAGTGAAATGCTGGAACTGCATACCCGCGGAATGTCCGCAGAACAGATTCTTAATCGCCTGGGAAATCCTAAGGAACTTGCTAAAGCGTATTCAGGAGAAGCTGTTGCCAAAAGCAGAGGCTTTAGCTGGCGTAGGCTGAGTGCTGTAATTGCTTTTTACAGCCTTGCAGGATTTGGCGGTATGTTTGTTTTGCCCATTACAGGCCTTAGCGGGATCGGCTTTATGGCAGCTGGAGCGCTTTTTCCGCTTGCGGGCGTGGTCAAACTCGCAGCCCATTTCATGGGATATGAAATGAAAGAAATCGGAATTCACATTGGCTCGTATTCTGCAAGTGCCATCGAATTTCTTCCCCTTTCGATTTTGATGGGGGCTATCGTTTTTGTCCTTGGATGGCTGTTCTGGAAACTTACCCTGGTGATTGTTCAGTCTATGCGCCAGACAAAGAAAAAGCTGGATTGTATATAACTGAATCGAATATAACGAGAAACGCCGGACGCGGCGGCCTGATGGCCTGCGTCCGGCGTTTTTCTGAAGATTTGATTTTGCACGAAGCTTATCATCGAATTCGTGCATTTCCCGCCATTTGAATCGTTCAGCGCTTTCCGACAAACAGTCGATTCATACTGGATACCTGATCTTATTTCTGAAAGCCAGAGCTGAAGACGTTCTGGAGGATCGAATATCCTTTGGATTTTTGAGGGGCTGGAAGATGGGGCAGCCGCGTCGAAAATCGGATGGTTTACCGCACCATTTTTTCCGGACGAACGAGTTCGTCAAAGGCGGCTTCATCGAGAAGGCCCAGTTTCAGCACCGCTTCCTTGAGCGTCAGATTGTTTTCGAAAGCATATCGGGCGGCCTTGCCTGCGTTTTCGTAGCCGATGACCGGATTCAGGCACGTCACGAGCATCAGCGAGTTTTCGAGGTTTTCCTCGGTTTTCTGCCGGTTGACTTTGAGTCCTTCCAGGCAGTTGCGAGTAAACGAGACGATCGCATCGGCCAGAAGGCGGATGGACTGGTTGAGGTTGTAGGCAATGACGGGCATGAAGACGTTCAGTTCGAAATTGCCCTGACTGGCCGCAAAGCCGATAGCGGCATCGTTGCCCATGACCTGTACGGCCACCATGGTGACGGCTTCGCACTGGGTCGGGTTGACTTTGCCCGGCATGATGGAAGAACCAGGTTCATTGGCTGGAATTTCCAGTTCGCCAATTCCGCAGCGCGGACCGCTGGCCAGGAAGCGGACGTCGTTGACGATTTTCATCATGTTGGCCGCCAGCCCTTTGACGGCGCCGGAAAGCAGGGAACAGGCGTCCTTGGACGTAAGGGCGTGGAAATAGTTGGGATCCGGTTTGAAGTGAATGCCGGTCATGGAATCGAGAATCGCACAGACATCTGCGCCAAAGGTTTGCGGCGCATTGAGTCCGGTGCCGACCGCGGTCGCCCCGATGGCGAGTTCGTTGACGAAGGGAAGAACCGCTTCGATATGACGGCGGGAATGTTCCAGCATGGACCGCCAGCCGCTGATTTCATTCGAAACGTACAGCGGGGTCGCATCCTGCAGGTGCGTCCGTCCAATTTTGATAATGCCTGCGTTTTCTTCTTCCAGGCGTTTCAGAACGTCCACGCATTCATCGATTGCAGGAAGAAGCAGCTTTCGCGTCATGGACGAAGCCATTATGTGCAGGGCACTCGGGAACGTATCGTTGGAAGACTGGGACGCGTTGACTGTATCGTTTGGATGAAGAGAGAGTCCGGGATGATTTTTCATGCCGACATGTGCGATGACTTCGTTCACGTTCATGTTGGTCTGCGTCCCCGACCCGGTCTGCCAGACGGCCAGCGGAAATTCGCCGGTCAGCTTTTTGTTCAGAATGGCCTGACACACTTCGACGATGGCTTCTTTTTGCGCCGGATCGATTTTGTGATTGCGTTCATTGACAATGGCGCAGGCCATTTTCAAATACGCAAAGGCGTCAATGAGTTCAGTCGGCATCTTTTCGGTGCCGATTTTAAAGTTTTCCAGCGAGCGCTGCGTCTGGGACATCCAGCACGCATCCGCCGGAACTTTGACTTCGCCTAAAACGTCGTGTTCGATTCTGTATTCCATGAGTTCTCCTTTTCTCTTTCTTCTTTTTTGCTTATGTATGAAATCTGTACCGGAGACCTGCCCTGGAAAGGGAATTTTTCCAGACTGCGCAGGGGCATCGGGCGAGCCCCTCGTTTTCGACAGGCTCTTATCCCTGTCATTTTATCCATACGAAATCGTTTCGTCCTGCTTTTCCAGACGTTCCTGAATTTCGCCGGCGCTTTCTTGCGTACTTTGGCGCGCAAAATGAAGAAAAGAGTGTTTGCGTACGCTCTCGTGAATGCCGGCAGCGAGAAGGAGAGACTGGATAGAAAAATCAGGATTTCTTTGAAAACAGCGCGCTGCTGGACAGCAGGAGGATGTCTTAATAGCGCAAAAACGGGTGTCTGGAGTACATCTTTTCTTCAAATCGGTAGGATCAGAAGAGGAAAGCCTCGCCATCGACAGTCTGGAACACTCCAGCTCGAAAATACTGGATCCCATTCTGATGGGAAAGCGCGTACGAAACGTCGGTTGAGGACCATTTTTAACAAAGCATATGAAGACCTGGTTTGAAATGTACAAACTGATCTGTGATTTCTGTAAAGTAATTCCGGGTCAATCGCATTATTTTTAACTTGGAATATCGTGTTTACGTCCGATGTTTCTTTGGTAATACTACGTATTGATATAAGTTCTCGTTCAAAGCGGGAAGAAGCGGAAAAGAAAATCGATCTTCTTGTCTTCCGGAATCAATGCTTGTATGATCAGTCATTGAATTTCATTTTGTTGAAAACGACAAAATTCAGCCCGTTTAGCCTCTGCCGCTCTGCGGTTCTGAGGGTTGTGACACAGGCAAGGAGATGCCTATGAGAATGAAGGATAACCTGGAATGCTATATCGATGGATATAACTGCGTCCATGTTTATATAGACAAGAATTTTTATCAGGGAAACAGTCAGACCTTTCATCTGAAAGATGAACACGGTGAAATTGTTCCTCTGACCATACAGGAAAAGACAGATAATATTACCCACATTCGGTATACGTGTACGGTGGATGCCCCGCTGGAAATCGGACGGGACTACGTTCTGTATTCCGGACACTGCCGGACCGCACCGGCCAAATACAGCCATATTGTTAAGACGCCGGAATTTGCGAACGCCTGGCCGGCCGTCGATCTGAATACGCTTGGCTGTCACTACACGCCTGAGCAGACGATTTTCCGTTTCTGGTCTCCCGTCGTCAGCTGGGCGGAACTTGTTTTACTCGATGAAGAAGGAAACCGGCAGGCTGTCCCGATGGAACGGGATGAAGAAGGCTGCTGGACCGTTTGCGTCGAAGGCGATCTGCTGCATAAGCTTTACCGCTATCGCATGAACGTCAACGGCAGCATTCGTGAATGCCACGATCCGTACAATCTTTTTACCGGCGTCAATACGAGCTGCTCGCAGGTCAACGATCTCTCCTTGCTGAAAATGCCTGAACGCTTCAAACCAAAGCCGATGGCGCACCAGACCGATGCGATCATTTACGAATGTTCCATTCGGGATATGACCGCCCAGAAGGAAATCGGCGTTGAAAATCCGAAAACCTTCCCGGCGTTTGTACAGGAAAACGCCACAACCAGACAGAAACGTACAGGCCTTTCGTATATTCGGGAACTGGGCATTACCCACGTACAGCTGATGCCGGTTCTGGATTTTGGCAGCGTCGACGAAGAGTATCCGTCGCTTTATTACAACTGGGGCTACGATCCTGCGAGCTACCGCGCGCTGGAAGGCTCGTATTCGACCGATCCGTTCGATCCGGAACGCCGCATTCTTGAATTCGCCCAGATGGTACAGAAGCTTCATGAAGCGGGCATTAAAGTCACGCTCGATCTCGTATTCAACCACGTATGGAACCGTGACGGCTACGCGCTGGAAAACATGGTTCCGGATTACTTCTTCCTGATGGACTCCTTAGGCAATTATTCCAACGGATCGTACTGCGGAAACGATATCGATTCCCGTCCGGAAATGAGCCGGCGCTACCTGATCGATGCGGCCATGCAGCTGATTGACGTCTTCGATGTCGACGGCTTCCGCTTCGATCTGATGGGCGTACTGGACTGCTCGCTGCTCAACACGATTGCCGAAGAAGCGAAAAAGCGCAAACCGGATTTCATGATTTACGGGGAAGGCTGGGACATGCCAAGCTTTGTACCGCACGATATTCGGGCTTCCCAGAACAATCAGGCCAAAATGCCGCTGGTCGGTCATTTTTCGGACCGCTTCCGCGAAGTCATTCGCGGCTCGTCGGGTCAGATCAGCGACGCCGGCTATCCGGCAGGCAACCTCGGCCTTCTGCATGATGCCAAGCAGGTCATGTGCGCATCGGTTCTCGAAGGCCGATACGATGCGCCGTTTAAAGCGGTCAACTACATCGAATGCCACGACAACCATACCCTCTGGGATAAAAACCGCAAGGCATGCGAAGGCATGCCGCGCAGCGAACGCATACGCCGTCAGGTTCTGGCGAACGCGATGGTTCTGTTTGCGCAGGGCATTCCGTTCATTCATTCCGGCCAGGAATTCGGCCGGACCAAAAACAATCTCGACAACACGTACAATCGTTCCGATCATTACAACATGATCGACTACCATCGCCGCGATACGATGGAGCCGATGGTCGATCAATTCAAGGAACTCGTTAAAATCCGGCGCGAACATTCTTCGCTGCGTCTGACGAGCAGCGAAGCGATTATGCATAACGTTCATGTATCCGATCTCGATTCGAAAGTGCTCGTGTATCAGACGCAGGATGAAAACGAGAAAATGATTCTGTTCTTTAACCCGACGCATGAGACGTTCCATTACGATCTGACGAAGGAAGGGGAAGTTCTCTACGATGTGAACCGTCTGAACGAGAAACAGGCCCGTCATATTCAGATTGGACCGATCGGCACTGTCGTCGTTCTCGAAGAGACGTTTGAAAAGCCGCAGACGGCTGAAGAAGCTGAAGCTTCCGTGTCCAAAGCTGCATAAGACGGCCGGATCCAATCGAGTGGAAACGGGCGAAAGTCGGGCCAAAAACCGGAATAATGCCCGAAAGCTTTCCATTTTCAGTCCTTTTCAGGAGCGAAAGGGCATTTCATTTTGTTTCTTAAATTGAAAAATTTGTCAAAAAGCAGAGGTTTGGCCTCTGCTTTTTGACAGGACGGCGCATCCGCATAAAATAGAGAAAATGAGATTTGGCCGAAGTCGGCCAGCAGACAGAAATCCCATTCGAATTGCATGCATACAGGAGGAACAATATGGCAAAATTTTTCAGCGAACCTTCCCGCACTTTTGCGGAATACCTTCTCGTTCCAGGCTATACCGGACCAGAAGATACCCCGGATAAAGTCAGCCTGAAAACGCCGCTGGTGAAATTTAAAAAAGGGGAAAAGCCGGCGCTTTCCCTGAACATCCCGCTGACCAGTGCGGTCATGCAGGCGGTGTCCGGACCGGATCTTGCGGTCGCTCTGGCTCGCGAGGGCGGTGTCGCCTTTATTTTCGGTTCTCAGCCGATTGAAAGTCAGGCTGCGATGATTCGTCAGGTCAAGGCCACCAAAGCTGGATTTACCGGCAGCGATGCGAACGTTTCTCCTGATGATACGCTGCGCAAAGTAATCCAGATCCGTCAGCAGACCGGACATTCCACAATGGCCGTTACGGAAAACGGCAAAAAAGACGGCGTTCTCGTCGGCATTCTGACTTCCCGTGATTTCCGCGAAACCCGCGTAGATCTCGACAACACGAAAGTCAAGGATGTCATGACGCCCTATGACAAGCTGATCGTCGGCGATGAAGGTCTCACGCTTGGCGAAGCGAACGACATCATCTGGGACAAGAAACTGAACCAGCTGCCGATCGTAGACAAGGATCGTCGCCTGAAAGCGTTCGTTTTCCGTAAGGACTACGAACAGCACAAGGAAAACCCAAACGAAGTTCTGGATGAGCACAAACGCTACCTCGTTGGTGCAGGCATCAACTCCCGCGACTACAAGGACCGCGTTCCTGCTCTTGTAGAAGCCGGTGCGGACATCCTCGTTATTGACTCTTCCGAAGGCTATTCCTGCTGGCAGGCCGATACGATTAAATGGATTCGCGAAAAATACGGCGACACCGTTAAAGTCGGTGCCGGCAACGTTGTTGACGGCGACGGATTCCGCTTTCTGGCTGAAGCCGGTGCGGACTTCGTTAAAATCGGTATCGGCGGCGGTTCCATCTGCATCACCCGCGAGCAGAAAGGCATCGGCCGCGGGCAGGCGACCGCGACAATCGAAGTCGCCAAAGCGCGGGATGAATATTTCGAAAACACTGGAATCTACGTTCCAATCTGTTCCGATGGCGGTATCGTTCAGGACTACCACATGACGCTCGCCCTTGCCTTTGGTGCAGACTTCGTTATGCTGGGCCGCTACTTTGCCCGTTTCAAGGAAGCGCCGAACAAAGTAGTCAGCGTAAACGGAAACTACATGAAGGAGTACTGGGGCGAAGGAAGTGCTCGTGCCCGCAACTGGCAGCGCTATGATGTCGGCGGCGAAGGCAAGATGTCCTTTGTCGAAGGCGTTGACTCCTACGTACCATATGCCGGCGCACTGGCGGACAACGTCGGTCTGACGATTTCCAAGATCAAGCACACCATGTGCAACTGCGGCTTTACCAACATCCCGGATTTCCAGAAAAACGCGAAAGTTACCCTGGTTTCGGCTGTATCGATTTCTGAGGGCGGTGCCCATGACGTACTCGTCCGCGATGATAAAGTCGACGCCGGGCAGATGTAATTCCAATCATTTTGTTAACTGGACAGGCAGACCCCGGCGGTCTGCCTTTTAAATGGGAAAAATTAAAATGCAGATTTCACAGGCGGAAATCTGCAAAAAACTGAGTGATAAGCCGGCTGACTGATCAGAAGAAAAGAGACGTCGGAATCAGCAGCACATAAGGTGCGGTCGCTATGGAGATGATCAAAGCTGCTTTCCGTCTGCCTTTGACGGAAAGCCCGCTCTTTCGAAGAGCCAGGCGGGAATCGAGAAAATAGAGCGCAAATCCTGCCAGGATAATCGTCAGGCAGACCAGAAGCAGTCCAACCGGATGGGACCAGGGGTTGTAGTATACCGCCATTTCGATGGGATAGAGGGTTTCGGAATAGGGAATAAAACCAATCGCAAACAGAATTACGCAGCCCAGAACGTCCCCCAGATACCCAAGCAGCCAGACCTTCCACCAGGTCTTTTTAAAGCCCTGCTTCCAGTTTCGAGGATTGAAGCGCTTAAGACAGAAGCGGAGAACGGCGCAGTCGATTGCCAGATTGCCGAAAATGAACAGCGGCCAGATCCAGGTGATTGGAACTACAAAGAAGAAAAACAGAGGGAAAATGAGATTGTAAAGCCGCAGGGAAGAAGAGCGGGGCAGTGGAGCAGGATGGATTGTTTTCACAGGGATTCTCCTTGCTGGAATTTATTTTGAATTCCATTTCTCATGAATTGAGCTTATCATCCATCATGGCGTCTTTCGATAATGTCCGTCTAAACATATTCTGAAGTTTTTCTCATCAATAGTCTGCCATTCGACAGGCAAATGTATTATACGAGCCGTTCATATCCGTCGGTAAAATGTCCTTTCGCTGATAGACTGAAAGCAGTTTTTCTGCCGGAGCCGCTTTTCTTTTTTAGCCGGTTTTGTGGAGAACCGGCTTCAGTAATAAATGGAGGATCTGCAATGAACAGTATTCTGCTGGCAGCCTTTATTCCGCTGCTTGGAACTGCTGCTGGATCAGCATTTGTTTTCTTTGTGCGCAAACCGCTCTCACAGCTGGTAAATCGCTGCTTTTCCGGCATTGCGGCCGGAGTAATGACTGCCGCTTCAGTATGGTCATTGCTGATTCCGGCCATGGAACAGAGTGAACCGATGGGCAGAATGGCCTTTTTGCCGGCTGCCGGCGGTTTTCTGCTGGGCATTCTTTTTCTGCTTGTGCTCGATGCCATTACGCCGCACATTCATCCGGGATCGCTGGAAGAAGAAGGCCCGCATTCGAGTCTGAAAAAGCGTACGAAACTGTTTCTGGCGGTCACTCTGCATAACATTCCGGAAGGCATGGCGGTCGGAGCGACGCTGGCTGGCATGCTGAACACGAATCTGATCTCGTTTTCCGCAGTTCTGGCACTGTCCCTTGGCATTGCCCTCCAAAACGTTCCGGAAGGCGCGATCATTTCGATGCCGCTTTACGGCAGCGGCTATTCGCGCTGGAAGGCGTTCTGGTTTGGCACGCTCTCCGGCGCTGTCGAACCGCTGGCCACTGGGCTTACTCTGGCCATGCAAAGCTGGATCGTTCCGCTGCTTCCGTGGTTTTTAAGCTTTGCGGCTGGGGCGATGCTGTATGTGGTAGTGGAAGAACTCATCCCGGAAATGGTGCAGGGCGAACATTCCAATCTGCCAACGCTCTGCTTTTCGGGCGGCTTTGTACTGATGATGATTCTTGATACGCTCCTTGGCTGATTCGGCCAGTCCAAAATCGCCATAAAGAAAACACAAACAAACCGGACTCTGCCGGATCGAAAACGATCGGAAAAGTCCGGTTTTTCTGCGGATGGAGTCGGCAGGAGGGATTCAGCCGGAAGGCGTCATCCTCTGTCGCGAAAAGAGAATCGCAAAAATCCATTGCGAAAAGGATACAGGTACGCTTAATATTTCAGATTCAGCAGCAGGACATTGCCCTGAAAGTGCATTGGTTTGCCTGCAGTAAAGGAAGGATGATCCTTGCTCGGTCGTCTGGGCAGCCGTTTTGCTTTTTTCAGACGTCTTGGCGCAAGAAGGACCTGACGGCGTTTCGGTGTCTGATGACGGGAGCGCGGAAGCAGCACCGCGTCGGTTTTGAGAAGAGAACGGGAAGTTGAAGCGTATGTCTGGTTTTCCTCTTTTTTCATATCGTGTACCTTATCTGGTTTTGCTTCGGTCAAAAAGGGAAGCTTCTCTTCCTGAACAATCAGCGCAGTCACAGAAGAAGTCAGGGCAGGGACCAAGAAATCCGGCTCCTGCTGCGCCTTCTGGTGTTCTTCGATAAATTTCTGATTGAGCAGGGCTGCCTGATTGAGCGCGTACTGCGCTTTACGTCGCCATTGCAGGGCACGCGGATCGGTGGTCGGCGTCAGCCGGTCGAGCACCGAGCGCGGACAGTGATATTCGCGCGGGTCTTCGTATTCAAAACCGTGCACGATTTTAAACGTCGGCTTTCCGGTAAGGCTGTTTTCGCCGTCGATGTAGTAGACCGAAGTGATGTAGGCTTTCACATCGCCGGTAATCTGACTTTTCAAAGCCCAGTAGTAGCACTTGTTTTTGTCGCGGCTGAATTCAAGTAGTTCATAGACATTCAGGTCGATTACGCTGAAGCATTCCAGACAGATGTCGGGTTTTCCATCGGGTTTGTAGTATTCGATTTCCTTAAATGTAAAATGCATGCATTTTCCTCTTTTCTCCAGCCAGCGCCTAAAGCAGCGGTGCAGATCGGCTGCCTAAACGACCGCAATTTTAACGAATACGAAATAATACATTCGTAAACATTCAAGATTGCCTGCGCTGAATATCAAGCGACTGGACAGACCGATTCAATTATAGGGGAAAGCGGGAGCGCCTTTTCTATATTTTTTCTAAACATCCCTGAATTCAGCGGCTTAACGTAAAATCTGGCCGGGATCGGTCCTATAATCAAATTAATTCAGCCGAAAGGCAGGAAAGGAATGAAACTATGCCGCGCTATGTAGGAGAAATTCGAACCAGCGGATTTTATGTGAATTTTTATCCGACGTACATTTATGAAAAAGACAAATTTATTCGTTTGAGCGATGAAGATGTGGAGAAGATTCTTCCGGGATCGCAGTATCCCAACCTGAATCTGTTTTCCTCTTCGACATCGATGCGTTTAGACGATCTGTTTCAGGACGGAGACGACGTCATTATTGATTTTCAGAGCGATAAGCTCATTCCAAATTTGAAAAGCGATGGGAGCGTCTATCCTTCCGCCTGGAAACTCGATGTGTTCAAGCAGTATTCCGGATCGATTCTTCGCATGGAAGATGTGGGCTGGTACTATGCGCTGCCCCAGGAAGCCGTAGAAGGGGACTGGCGTAAAGATTCAACGGTGATTTTGAATACCCGCGACGTCAACGAAGATATGCGGGTCATGATTCCAGGTCCGATCGAAAATACGCTCGTCGGCCCGTTTCGGGTCCGTTACGACGAAGATCTCGATGAACTGGTGATCTATCCTTCGCTTGATCAGAAAAACTCCATTATTTCCGGCTATCTGTATTCGCCTTCTCTCGCGGATCGGATCCATACGCTGGAACAGATCGATGTGACGCGCGGCTATGTCCGCATCGAAGGCGAAGGCGTCGAACCGTGTCCGACCGACACCATTTCCGATGAGGAACTGATCGAAAACTTTACCGCATCCATCAAGGGAAAAACGGCGAAAACTATCGGTGTCGATCCCGCCGCGTTTGCGAGTCTGCTGGCCAGTTACCAGAACTCGCTGATCAGCGGCAAGGACATTCCGGCCGCACTGGCTGCGGAGCGGGTAAAGCGGCTTCAGGCGATTTTTGAATCGTCCGCAAAAATCGGCGAACTTTTTAATGAACTTTCCTCGCTCATTCCGGAAATGTTCAAGGCCCGCAAGGACGATCCTGACTATATGGATATGGTTCATGAGCTGCTCGAAAATGAGGAATTTGTCGAAGCGCTCCCTGCGTATTCGGAATACGTCACGTTTACAAGCCAGCTCAAGCAGAAAAACAGCGAACTGAAGGCGCAGAAGGAAGAACTCCAGAAAGCCGTCGATGAGCTGGAAATCCTGCAGCCAAAGCAGCAGCTTGAACGCTATCAGGAAGAGCTCGATCAGCTCAAGTCCATGAAAGCCAAAGCCGAAGAAGAATTCCAGGAAGCGCTGCGGCAGGCCAATATCGGCAAGGATGTGGCCAACCTGGAAGCAAGATCGTCCTACTTGCAGGAAGAAATTGCGCGTCGTGAAAAAAGCATTGCCGATCTCAACGTACAGATGGAAGGCCTGCAGGGAAAACTCGATGAACTGCTCGAACGCTCCAGCCAGAAAACGCTGGAAATCTCATTTGACGATATGATTTCCGAACGCTTCATGGAACATACCGCCCGTCTGGAAAATGCCAGACGGCTGGAAATTTACCAGCAGGCGTCCCGCGCCATTGCGGCCATGCCGCGATCCTTCCTTTCGAAGGAACAGCTCGTGGACTATCTGGTGTTCACGATGCAGAAAAGCCGTCCGGAATATTCCCGCAATGAAATTCTGAACATTCTCATCTGCCTGACCCAGGGCTTCCTGACTATCTTTACTGGTCAGCCAGGCTCTGGAAAAACGTCGATCTGCCGCGTTACGGCGCAGGCGCTTCACCTCGATCAGCCGGCAGAACTTGAAAAAAGTCATCCGCAGTTTCCGTACTGCTCCCGTTTTGTCTCCGTCAGCGTCGAACGCGGCTGGTCAAGCCGCCGCGATCTGATCGGCTTTTACAACTCGCTGACCCGCTCCTTTGAAAAAGCGGATCCGCGTCTGTTTGATCTGCTCAGCATTCTGAATCAGGAAAGCCGCGGAAACAGCGGCTCGGATTCGCTCCCGGCGCTCGTCCTTCTCGACGATGCCAACCTGTCGAGCATGGAATACTACTGGGCCGACTTCATGTCCATGGAAGAAAACGCCGCCATCCGCGGTACGATCGCGCTGGGCGACACGTATACGTTTGAAATTCCGAGGACTCTGCATTTTGCGGCTGCCATTCAGTCCGACCACACGACCGAACCGTTAAGCAGCCGTCTGCTGGACCGTGCCTGGGTCATTACGATGCCGGAAAAGCGTCTGCTGCTCAAGCCGGCCAGACCGCTTCTGGAAGACGAATTCCGCTCTTCGCTGATTACGCACGAACAGCTTGACGAAGTGTTCCTGCCGCAGGAAGACAGCCAGACGCTGCCAAGCGCGCTTGAAGACGTGTATCAGTCGCTGGCCGCTCTGTTCAAGGAAGCCGGACTTACGGTTTCCATCCGTTCGGAAAGCGCGCTGCGCAAATACGTGCTGACCGCTCTGCGCTGGTTTGTACCCGATGAAGACGAGGCCTATAGTGATGCCGGCACGATGGCGCTCGACTACGCCGTACTCCAGCGTCTGCTTCCGAAAATCAACGGGTCTTCGCACCAGTTCCGTACCATTCTGGAAAAAATGAAAAAAGTCTGCGAAACAGGCGGACTCATTAAGTGCGGCAGAAAACTGAAGGAAATCATGGAAAAAGGAGACGGTTCCATGCAGTTCTATCAGTTCTTCAGCTGATGTCCGAAAGCGTACTGCGGCTTTATGACGACTACCGGGCGGAACTGATCGAAGTTCCGCTGCATCCGGCCGATGAAGTACTGCCGCTCTCCTATTTGTTAAAAGCGCAGAAAGCCCAGGTGTATGCCACGGGATCGTATTCGGCGCAGCTCAGCGTTCCGCGTGCCGGCTACATACGGCATGTGGAAGTTCAGCTGAACCACTATCCGATCAGTGCCACATACTACGCCAATACCAACCGTCTCTACTTCGCGCCCGGCGGCCGGTCGAAATCGATTTTCGCCGATGCCTTTGGCTTTGCGCGCTTTACCATCCGGGTGACTTACGCCAGCGGACCGGCTCAGATGTTTTACTCCGACTACATCGAAGTCATCACGCCGCTGACGGACGAAAACTATTCCGTCAATTCCATGGGCGCCTATATTGCCCGTCACAATCCGATGCTCTTTTACGGAACCAGGGAAGACTACGATACCCGGGAAGGATCTAAAGGGCCCGGCTACTATTCGCTTGAAGACAAGATCCGTCAGCTCAAGCAGACCGCGACGCTTTTTGAACGGTCCTGGCGGCTCATTCGCCTGCGGCCAAGAAAAGCTGCGCTTCACTCTCAGAACGGCAGCAGCCAGTCCATGCAGGCCAGCGTGCGGTATTTGCTGGGACATCCAGAAGCCCTGCATCGTGTTCGCGATTCCCGCGTCGGTCTGCGTATTGGAATGAACACATATATTCCCGATCTCTCGCACGTCGATCAGACGCTCAGTACGACGGATGTGTACGAAAATCAGGTCACTCTCTCGTTTCTCAAGGGTGTCTGCGACGATATTGAAGCCATGATTCCCGAACTGGCCAGGGAGAAAAAGCTGATTCCTGCCCGGTCGGTTCTTCATGACAAGACGATCACGAACATGCAGAACTCCGCGGCCTTCCTGTACGAAGTCATGAAAAACTCGTTTGATTCGACAGAAAACGAACTGCGGGATCTGCTCGCGGGGTTCCGTTATCTGTATCAGGTGTATTCCCGTGCCATTCCGGCCAGACTCATTGAACTGAAAAAAGCGCCGACGCTGACCCCGGCGTTCCGTCAGCTGCCCGCATACCGTCTGATTTACGAAAGCATCAGCCGCTGCTTCGCGAGGAAAAACGTGAGTGTCGGCGATCTTCGCTTCGTTCGAACGTTTTTGCAGATTACGGAAATGTATGAAGTGTACGTTCTGACGAAGCTGGGCGAGTTTTTCGAAAGCAGCGGCTTTCAGCGCACCCGTTCGTACCGGGTCAACTACACGTTTGAAAGCGATACGTTTTATAAGAACACCGAGATCAACAACGTCTACATTTATCAGAAGGACGATCTGAAAATCACGCTTTACTATCAGCCGGTCATCTACAACCACAAGCATCCAGACCGCGCGATTACCGGCCTTGGCCGCTCCACATCGATTTCGATGCCGATCAAGGGCAGTGAAGAATCTTCCTATGGAACGTACTACACGCCGGACTACGTATTCCGCATTGAAAGTCCAAAGTGGAAAGGCGCCCGCTACATTCTCGGCGATGCCAAGTACTCCACGTCGCACGATGTCAAAAAGCAGAAAATTTTCCCGCTGATCTTCAAGTATCTGTTTTCCATTTCGCCGATTCATCCGGACGATCAGATTACCGGTCTTTACGTATTCAATGGACGAAATCCGGAAGTACAGACTCGTCTGCGCATCGCCCGCTCGATTTACGATCTGGTCCGCGATTCGGAGTCGATCTTTCCGCAGGTCGAAATCATTTCGCTTTACGAATATCCGGGAACCCGGCAGGCCGATCAGTTTGAAGCTTTGCAGCGTCTCTTTACCAATCAGATCGAAAAGGCCCGAGCGATTTACGAGCGGCCGCTAAATGTTTCGGACAGCGACAGTCTGCTTCCCGCCAATCTGGATTCGCAATCGCCGCTGGCCTCGCTGGCACTACTCTCGCAGGCGTCTTTGTTTGATCCCGATGAGGCTGCCCCCGAAGATCCGTTTGAGGAAGACTTCGAAACGATGGAGGCCACGGAAGATCAGGAAGCGTTCCCGCCTATGACCCCATCTTCGCCCGATTCGGATCCGGCACAGGATAATCCGGTCGAGGAGCCGGTCGATCGCTCTGTCGATTTTTCCGGACTGGAGCCGGAAAACGGGATCGACGAAAATACAGCGCAAAAAAACGAAGAACCTCTAAACGACGCAGTTCATTCGGATTTATCCGATTGAGTGAGCGGCGATTAAGTGAGCGGATTGATTTCATTGTTCACCCCGCATAACAAAACGCGCAGATTTCCGTATGGATCTGCGCGTTATTTCGTTTCATAAAAAAATCCCCAGATCTGGGGACTGAAGTTCGAAAATGGTGCCCACGGCCGGACTCGAACCGGCACGACATCGCTGTCGATGGATTTTGAGTCCACTGCGTCTACCAGTTTCACCACGCGGGCAACGTGTTCATTATAAAGAAATCCAAAAGGGGATTCAACGGAAAGATCAAAAGCCGCCAGAGCCGACGAATCGGACAGGCACGAGGACATGTTTCGCAGCCTGGAAGGAATAGCGTGATATTCCACAATCCAGCGGGCACTCCGTACGAACGAAGCAAGGCGGATCCTGCGCAGTCCAGAAAAGGGGAAGAAGATAGAAGGTTCCAGATTTTGAACAGAATACAGAGAAGACGCTCTTTTTATCCGAAATGAGCAGGAAAGGAACCGCAAAGGATATATACACGTTTCAAAAACGAAGCCGGGCGGAGACAGCCGCACATCAAAATCCTCAGATTTGTGATTCAAGTAAGGGGTGTCAGAAAATGCACTGTATTATACTGAAGTGGAATAGAGGTAAATATCCATGTCTGTTTTAAAACCTGTCGATTACGATGAATATAAGAAAGTCGTTCCGAAATTTCGCGAAGGAGCGGAAAAATTCTTCAATCACCAGATGAATATGAAGGAATACAAAGGCTTCTCCGGAAAATACGGAAGCTACGCCCAGCGCGGCGGCCAGAAAAGCATGCTGCGTCTGCGTATGAGCGGCGGCCGCGTCACGCCGGAAAAACTGCGCTTCATTGTTGAAATGATTCGCAAGCACGATGTCAAGATGGCGCACTTTACAACATGCCAGACCATCCAGCTGCACGATCTCGATGTCGATACCGTCTGCGACATTATGGAGCAGGCCCCCAATGTCGGCATCGTCTGCTACGGAGGCGGCGGCGACTATCCGCGCAACGTGATGTGCTCTCCGCTCAGCGGCGTGGAAGAAGAATACTTTGACGTTATGCCCCATGCCCTTGCGGCTGCTGAATTCCTGCTCGATTTCATCGACCAGGACAAAATGCCCCGCAAGCTGAAAGTCGCGTTCTCCAATTCGAAATCCAACGTCACTCATGCGACGTTCCGCGATCTTGGCTTTGTAGCCAGAGAAGACGGCCGCTACGATGTCTATATCGCCGGCGGTCTGGGAAACAATCCTAAATTTGGCGTAAAAGTCAAAGAAAGCCTGGAACCGGGTAAGATTCTGTACGTCATTGAAGCGATGATCCGCCTGTTCCGTAAATACGGCAACTACGAAAACCGCTCCAAAGCCAGAACCCGCTATTTGCAGGAAAGCCTTGGCCGCGATCGTCTGATCGAGGAATTCGACAAGGAATTCCGCAAGCTCAAAGAAGAAAAGAACCTGTATGTAGACAATTTTGAAGATCTGCGCATTCACAAGGAAGGCGAGGGCGAACCGCTCGAAGAGTCCTTCATCGTGAAGCATCAGACCAACGGCGATCTGTACAGCGTTCTCTTCCATCCGCGCGGCGGCGTTCCTTCGATCGAAACGCTCGGCTGTCTGTCCGGCGCTCTCGAACATATGGATCAGGTCGAAATGCGTCTGTCCCCGGACGAAGGGGCCTATATCATTAACCTGACTGCAAACGAAGCCCGTCAGATTCTGGAAATCATTGAATCCGAAGCGGCGCGGACGGCGTTCGAAACGTCCGAATCGTGCATTGGTGCGTCCATCTGCCAGGTCGGTCTGCGCGATTCGCAGGATCTGCTGCGCACGATTCTGGCCAAAGTCAGCGAAGCCGGCGTCGCCGATGACGCTCTGCCGCAGATTCATATTTCCGGCTGCCCGTCGAGCTGTGCCGCCCATCAGATCGGCAAGATCGGTTTCCGCGGCGCTCTGAAAGTCGTCGATAAGAAGCCGGTTCCGACCTTCCTGCTTTATGCCGGAGGAAACGATGAACAGGGCGAAGAAAAAATGGGCGTGGAGCTCGGCAATATTCCGGTTGATCGCATTCCGGATTTCCTGATCCATCTCGCGCGCATCGTGGAAGCTTCTGGCATGGGCTATGATGCCTGGGAAAAGGCCAATCCAGACGGAGTAAAAGAAGTCGCTGCCGATTACCTGATTTAATATCCAATTTGATTTTCACTCACGCTTCGGCATCAGAATTCTGATCCCGAAGCGTTTTCCGGATTCAGACCGGTTTTCTTACACCGGTTTTCAAAACACCATTCAAATACTGTCTTATGAACAAAATTACAAAACGAAACCTGAATTTAAAATCTTCCTTAGCCTCGCGCCTTCTGCTTTGCGCCGCCGTGACTTCTCTTCTGGGCGGCTGCGCGTCGAACTCTTCGCAAACCGCGGATGCTTCCGTTTCTTCCCAGACGTCCTCGCTCTCTTCGGCGCTTTCCACCCAGACGGATGAGCAGACGATTGTTCTTAAGGACGATCTTGGCCGTGAGGTCGAAATTCAAAAGCCGGAGCGCGCAGCCATTCTGATCGGAAGCTTTGCGGACCTTTTTGCGGATGCCGGCGGCAAGGATCAGATTGCGGCAGCGGCGCACGATACGTGGACGTCCTTTGATCTGGATCTCGATTCCGAAAAGGTACAGGATCTGGGCGATGTGAAATCCATTGCGCAGGAAACGCTGCTCTCATCCGATCCGGACCTGGTCATCGCCAGTGCCAAAAACGATTCTCAGAAGAAAATGGCGGATCTGCTGGAGGAATCCGGCATTCCTGTCGTTTACTATGATGTGTCTTCCTTTGAAGACTATCTGCGCGTCCTGGAACAGTTCTGTCGTATTACCGGGGATACAAGCAGCTATGAAAAGAACGGTCTCGAACAGCAGAAACGCATCGAAGCCATTCGAAACAAAGAGCGCAATAACCCGCCAAAAGTTCTGGCTCTTCGCGAAACTGGAAAGGGAATCAAGGCGCTTGGCTCTTCCAACTCAGTATTAGGCTCCATGTTAGCGGATCTGAAAACGGAAAACATTGCTGGCGAAGACGGTCTGGACACGCTGTCCATGGAAGTCATCGCGAAAGAAAACCCGGATCAGATTTTTTATGTCGCGCAGGGAAAAACGAACGAACAGGCGCAGGAAATGGCCGATGCCCTGTTTCAGAGCGATGCATGGAAAAACCTGGACGCGGTTAAAAACGGAAAAGTGTATGTCCTCGATCAGAAGCTGTACAACCTGAAGCCAAACGCGAAGTGGGCGGATGCTCTGGAAAATCTCGAAACGATCGTCTATGGCGAGTAAACCGCGCAAAATGGTGCTTGGCGCGCTCATTCTCCTGGTTGGGCTTTCTGTGATTTCCATACTGGCCGGTCCGGCCGGCTGGCTGGATCCGATGCAGGAATCGATGCGCTCGATCGTTTTGCATCTGCGTCTGCCGCGCGTACTTGGCGCTCTTCTTGCGGGAAGTGCGCTCGCGCTCTCCGGCGCTTTGGTCCAGACCATTTTGCATAATCCGCTGGCTTCGGCCAACATCATCGGCGTCAACGCCTCGGTCGGCTTTTTTACCATTCTTGGCAGCAGTCTCTTTCCGCTCTCCTTCAGCGCAGGAACGGTGTTCGGCTTTTTTGGTGGTCTGGCGTGCGGCCTTCTCGTCGCCAATCTGGCCAGAAAGCGAAAAGCGTCCCGGCTGACAATCCTGCTGGCGGGCATGGCGATCAGCCAGCTGTTTTCTGCCGGGATCGATCTTCTGACCGTCCTGGTCCCGGATGCGCTGAGCGGCTATGCCTCGTTTAAGATCGGATCGCTGGCTTCGCTTTCCTTAAATAAGGATCTGTATGCGTCCATCTTGATTTTGCCGGCAATTGTTCTGGTGTTCCTCTTTTCCAGAGAACTGGAAATGTTTACGCTTGGCGACCGGCAGGCACAGGCGCTCGGTCTGAACGTGGAAAAATGGAGTGTCTTCTTTCTGTTTCTTTGCGCGCTGCTGGCGTGCGGGGTCGTTTCGCTCTGCGGCATGCTTGGCTTTGTCGGCCTCATTGTCCCTGCCTGGCTTTCGCGCTATCGCCTGCCGTTTAAGACGTTTCTGCTTCTTTGCGTTCTGGTCGGCGCACTGCTCGTCTGCGCGGCGGATCTGATCGGCCGCTGGATTTTGCTTCCGTGGGAGCTGCCAGCCGGACTGGTCCTCTCACTGGCTGGCGGTCCGTATTTTCTCTATCTGCTTCTGGAAAGGAGAAAACTGGATGCTTAAAGCTGAACATATTCGCGCCGGCTACGGAAACAAAGTCGTCATCCAAGACTTTTCCTGCGATTTTAAAGAAGGAAAGCTGTATATCATCCTCGGCCGCAACGGTTCCGGCAAAAGTACGCTGCTTTCCATTCTCGGCGGCTGGATGAAACCGCAAAGCGGCAGCGTATTGTACAACGGGAAAAATCTCCTTCCTCTTTCTGCGATGGAACGGGCGAGAATTACCGGGCGAATCGCGGACGATACGCTCAATGTGCAGATGAGCGTTCAGCGCTTTGTGGAACTGGGCGATTACGCCAGAGAAGAGAGCCGGTTTTCGCGTTTCTGGAAAAAAGCCGGGAAGACAGATCTCTCCGGCATGCAGTCAGAAGATGCAGCAAAACGGGCACAGGATGCGATGCGTGCATTGTCGATTGACGCGCTGGCGACGCATCGCCTGGATGAAGTGTCCGCTGGCGAACGGCAGAAAGCGGCCATCGCACAGGTGCTCGTTCAAAACCCGCACTGTCTGTTTCTGGATGAACCGGGAGCCAACCTCGATCCTTCCGCGCGTTTTGAACTCATGGATCTGCTCTGCATGCTGAAAGATCCTTCGCGCATTCTCGTCGTCGTGGCGCACGATCTTGATCTCGCTTTACGCTATGCGGATGAAATTCTCGTCCTGGATGGACATCAGAAAGTGTTTCAGGGCAGCGCAATCGAACTTGCCCAAAGCGATCTTCTGCAGGAAGTTTTCGAGATCCGCCTGAACGACTGGGATCCGTCTACCCGAACAGCCAGACTGTTTCCGCTTCGTGAAAATCGAACGTTCTTTACGGTACGGGATGAATAAACTTTTTCGATTTTCAGGAATGGGTGTACGTTTTCTTTACGGCTCAAACGGTTTATACAGGACCGGTTTGAAAAGAGAGAAAAGAGGTACGAAACGATGAAGCATAAACTCGAACCTTGCGAGCTGACGACGATCTGTCTGCTCACACGGAATGATGAAATTCTTTTACAGAAACGGAATAAAGGCGAATGGGACGGCTGGGTTTTCCCCGGCGGCCATGTCGAACACGGCGAATCGTTCGTCCACGCCTGCAAGCGGGAAGTTCTCGAAGAAACCGGGCTGCGCCTGCGTACGGTGAAACTGGTCGGCGTGAAACAGTTTCCTCATGGCGATTCCCGCTATATCGTTTTCCTGTTTCGCTCAGACGATTTCGAAGGCAGTCTGATTTCCAGCGAAGAGGGCGAAAACCGCTGGTTTAAGAGGGATGAACTCCCAGAGGGACTCGTCATGGACTTTGATCTGATGCTGGAAGCGATGGACAACGATCATCTCGGTGAATTTCAGTATCGAATCGAAGACGGTCTGTATGTGCCGATTCTCTTTTACGATGACAAAGAGCAGCCGGTACAGCTCAAAGCCGAACACAAAGCCGGAAGCTGATCCGGTCTGGCTTCCAACGAAAATTTCAAAAGAAACAGGCAGAGGAAATCTCTGACTGCACGAAAAAATGCGAACGGCTTTAAGCTGGCTGTTCGCATTTTTATGTCTTCGTGTTTCCTGTTTTCGTATTTTGGGTCTTTGCATACGTGATGGGGTCAGGGAAGCAGCGTTTCAATGGCTTCGGCCATGCCGCGTGCATCTGGCGTTTCGGCAATGCGAAGATCGATCGCTCTCTTACTGCGTTCATTTTCCAGAACATCGGCAACTTCTTTCGAAATGGCAACAATACATTTTGTACGGTCGAGCAGATGATCGCGCAGGACGGCTTTGGCACATTCCCGGCTGGAAACGGCGAGCACATCCGTCTGGAGAAGCTCTTTCCAGGCCGGTGAATCGTCTTTTACTTTTGCCGGGAGAAAATCCATGCTCGAACTTTCAAAAGTCACTTCATAGAGCGGATGTTCTAGCACAGTAATCGAAGAAATTTCCTGCAGTCCTCTGGAGAGAACATCAATGGCCTGCCGGCTTTGCGCGAGGAAAACGCGATCTCCCTCAGCGAGTTCGGGCTTGAGGGTTTCAAGAAGGGATTGACTGGAGGAAGGCGATGCGACAAGGTCGGCGAAAATCCCGTACGATTCGAGAACTCTGGCGCTCTGGCGTCCGATCAGCGCAAACCGGGTATTGGCCAGTTTCCTATGATCGATGTGCAGGCGCTGAAATTCGCGCATGAGGACATGAATGCCGTGCGCGCTGGTCAGAACGATCCACTGCGGCAGACCTGAATCAAACAGATCGTCTGGCAAAGGCAGATCGTGATAGCGGACTTTGAGCAGCTGCTGATACTGCACAGAAGCGGGGAGAAGATCTTTCAGCTTCTGATTGAGAGCGTCCGATCCGCAAAGCCCGACGCGCAAATGCCTGGGCGGATCGTATAAAGCGGCCGTTCCGGAAATGACTACGATGGCCGGCGAAAACAGCTGATGCTCTTTTGCACAGGCAGAAAGCGAATCGAGCGTGCAGGAAGCGCTGGCGGTCATCATGGATGAGCGTGACGAAAAAATGGCGCAGAGCGTATGCGGATCCATACCGGCTTCCATCAGATGATGGGAAATTTCATCAAGCCGGTTCATCGCCATCAGAAAGACGATCGTTCCGGAAAATTCAGCAATGTTTTTCCATTCTTCCTTTGTTCGCGGTGTGTTTTCGCTCGTTCCGGTCAGAACCATGAATCCGCCGGCAACATTTCGCCGGGTCAGACCAAAGAGATCTTTGGCGGGAATGCCGTAAAAACTCGAAATGCCGGGAAGAACCTGCAGATCGATATTGTGCTGTCGAAGAATTTCGATTTCTTCCATGCCGCGGCCAAAGACCATCGGATCGCCGCCCTGCAGACGGACAATATGCACATACCGTTTTGAAAGCTCCAGAAGCAGTTCATGAATTTCCTGCTGACTGGAGCTTTTTTCATGTCCGCGCTTGCCGCGTTCGATTTTTTCAGCATTGGGGTTTAAATCCAGAATTTCCGGATCGATCAGACGGTCATAGACGATGACGTCCGCGCGTTCGATCGCATGCCGGGCAGCGAGTGTAAGGCCTTCAATACCGGCACACCCGGCCCCGACCAGAGAAATTTCAGGCTTTCGATTCATAGAGTTCCTCCTGTGTTCTGCGTGCTCAATCAGCCGTTCGACTTCCTTTGCACAAAGGGCACTTCCTTTCCGTATGGCGTCTTCAAACAGCCTTCGAAAAACGACGGGCCGAAGGGAAGACGGAACGGTCTCGCGAATATAAGGGCGAAGCTGCTTCAGCCAGAGAAGAATGGAATCAAAGTCTTCCGGGACGATCTCCCGGATTTTCTGTTTTAAATAGCGGGCAGCCGTCGGCGAAGCGCCGGAAGTGGAAATGCCGATAGCGTACTCCGTTCCGGAAACGACCGCTCCAAAGGTGACGGTGCACCAGTCCGGATCGTCCACGCAGTTGCAAAGAACGTTTTTCTCTTTGGCCCACAGGGCAATCGCGTGATTGATTTCGGGCTGATCGGTCGCCGCAATGATCAGCAGATAGTCGGTCGGACAAAACCAGTCGGGCGACCATTCCTGCTCGATTTGCATCACGGGTAAAGACGCAAATGCTTCAAGAAAAGAAGGGGAACAGACCGTAATACGGGCATGGAAGGGAAGAAGCCGCTGCGCTTTTTCCAGAGCGGCATGACCGCCGCCCAGAATGAGAACGGGTTTGTTTTCCAGATCAAAAAACAGAGGAAACCAGGCCATGAATAAAAACACCATCTTTCTGCACGCCTTAAATGAAACATAAGGCAAGACTATCGTACGCAAAGATCGAGAAAAGGTACTTAAATACGAACAGGATTTCTCCAGAAGGAAACGGGAAAGGAAATTCGGGCAGGGAAAAAGACGGACAAAACGGATTTTTAAAAAATGACCGGAGCTGGAATTTAGCACTTTTTATATTAGAAAGCAATAAGGAATCGTTAATGAAAATGAAAGGAATTCTTTCACAGCGCTTTTTTCCTTACTTGTTCTTAACAAAAGCAACCCTCTTTTCTTTATAAGTAGAGGAAATTCCGGGAAGGGGGCATAATGTACAGGAACACTTCAAAATGAATGCGCATTCAAATGGATGAGTCTATCATCACAAAACGATTCGAACCCATTTGAATCGGATTTCAACATAATCCGGATCCGATTTGAATAAAATTGTGGAAGACGGATAAAAAAATATTGTAAATTGTCTCATAAAGATACAAACTTAATTTAAAGACACGTTCAGCACAATTTCATGCAATTCTATTACCCTGTAAAGATGATAAAGGTATACAAAAATCTTAATTTATCGACAGAAAAAATGCTGAATGGGTACTTTCCGCCTCATTATTCCCACCCCGGCCGGATTAAGATTGTTCAAAGACGTTCCATGGGCTTTAAGAACGTGAATCGATCCGGCGAGTTCAGAAAGGAAAAGCTTCTTCGCAAACCGGAATTCTGAGTGCAAAGCTCCTGAAATGCATCATGAAGCAGGCAGCCTGGATTTTGAAATCCAGCAGGGGCTGTTTTCTTTCGTACGGTTTTTGTCCGGCTGCTGCTTTCGCCGGCACGTGAAGAAAATGACAGGTCCGGTTCATGACGGACCTTTTGGAGAAGCCGATCTGATTATGGTTATTTCGAAGCGGGAAACACCGATTGACCTCGAAGAAGGCAGTCCTGAATACGCAATGGTTCATGCCATTCTGGATACCCGGGAAAGACTGCAGATCACGCAGAGCGAGCTAGCCCGCCGCACCGGTATTGACCAGGGCGATATCTCCAAGCTCGAGCGGGGACATCGCAACCCTTCCCTGAAGCTGCTCAAGCGGCTGGCCGACGGCCTGGGGATGGAACTGCGGATTTCTTTCATTCCTATTGAGGACGCAGCATTAGAAAACGGGGAAGGCCCGGTTCTCTGTCTGCCTGAAGAACCGGTTGAAGAGATGGACTGAAGGCTTCGCTTTTCAGCTGCTGCACCGTATCCCAAAACCACTATTTAAGGCTGTCTGTAAAAGGGCAGCCTTTTTCCATGGGACAGCAAAGACAGATCGCCAGAAACCAGACGGAAAACACCGAAAACCAGACTGAAAATAGAGAAAGGCTCGGCTGCGGATCCGCGTATACCCCTAATAAGACCGGCCTGGAGTCGGCTGCTGCTTTCTCATACTGGCCTTGCCGGCCGTCTGGACTGCCCGTCTTGTGAAAAAGAGGCAGTTTTGACAGACTGCCCTCGGAAGTCCAAAATATAAAGAACTGCAAATTTCCCTGCACAATCTTAACGGTGCAGGTTTTCGCGTCCTCAGGCGCCAAAAGAAAAGGACGAAAAAGAGGAAAGTCTGCACGGTTTCAGAACAGACGGGATCCGGCAGCCGTTTTTTCTCTGGCAGTTTATCCTTGAAGGAATACCGAAACAGAACAGGAAAGGAGTTCAAGTATGAAAGTACTCGTCGGACTGAGCGGGGGCGTGGACAGTGCCATTGCCGCCTATTTACTGAAGGAGCAGGGCCATGAAGTGACCTGCTGCTTCATGCGCAACTGGGATTCGTTTCTCAACCATGACATTGCGGGAAATCCGGATCTGTACAATTCCGTCTGCCCGCAGGAGCAGGACTATCACGATGCCCAGGCCGTTGCAAAGCATCTGCAGCTGCCCTTGCTTCGTGTCGATTTCGTACGGGAGTACTGGGACAACGTGTTTACGACGTTCCTGGAAGAATACAAAAAAGGCCGGACGCCGAATCCGGATATTTTGTGCAATCAGTACATCAAGTTTGACTCCTTTTATAAATACGCCATGGAAAACGGATTCGATGCTATCGCGACCGGTCATTACTGCTCGCGCATTGACGAAGACGGATTTGCCTGGCTTGGCCGTGCCGCCGATCAGAATAAGGACCAGACGTATTTTCTGGCACAGATCGCCAAAGAGCCGCTCTCCAGAACGCTCTTTCCATTAGGTACGCTGACTAAGCCGGAAGTGCGCAGGCTGGCCGATCAGCTTCTTCTGGATTCGGTTTCCAAAAAGAAGGATTCCACCGGCATCTGCTTTATCGGCGAACGCAACTTCCGGGAGTTTTTAAGCAACTATCTGCCGGCGAAAGAAGGAAAGATCATCGATATCGATACCGGTCGGGAACTGGGTACCCATCAGGGGGTGCTGTATTACACGATCGGTCAGCGAAAAGGCTTAAACATTACCGGCTTTGTCGGCCCCTGGTTTGTCGCAGCAAAGGACGTCGAACGAAACCTTCTTTTCGTAGCCCGTACCGACCAGATGCACTGGCTCGTTTCGGATCGTGCCCGTATTGAAAAGATCAACTGGCTCGTTCCCGACGGATTTGAATTCCCGAAACAGTGCACGGTGAAATTCCGCTATCGCCAGAAGGACATTCCGGTAACCCTCGAGGTTCATGGCAATCAGGCGATCGTTTCCTATCCGCAGGGTGTCGAAGCCGTTACGCCTGGTCAGGAAGCCGTATTTTACATGGGCGATAAATGCCTGGGCGGCGGTGTCATTGAACAAGTTTTCTTTGAAGATCGCGATGTCTTTGAAACGATCGAGACCCGAGCCGAAGCCGCAATGAAAGAAGAGGCCGTTCGTCAGGCGGAAGCATTAAAGAAAAAAGAAGCAAAAGAGCGGGAAAAGGCCAGAAAGGCCCGACGTAAAGCTGCCAAAGAGCAGAACAGCGCGTCTTCTCAAACCGAAGACACGAAATAAGCAAGCCGGATCGATTTCCAATTTCGAAATGGAATGGCCAGAAAGACGGGAGAAGTTATGAGCGAGTACGAAACGCTGGAGCTGGAACAGCCGGAAACCGAATCGATAAGCGGAACCGTCCGCACTTTCATTTTTGAGCGGGGAAGCTTTAAGATCGGCCGTCTGCAGTATGAAGAAAAAAGAGATCTGTTGTTCAAGGGCAGCGGTCTGAATTCTCTGCTCGTCGGAGACGCGGTGACGCTTTTCGGACACTGGATTCAGGATCCCCGCTATGGACTTCAGTTTGAAGTTTCAAGCTGGCAGGCGCAGGAAACCAGCAAGGAAGAGACGCTGGTCCGCTTTCTCAGTTCCGATTTTTTCCCGTATGTCGGCCAGCGCAGCGCCGAAAAAATCGTCGACGCGCTCGGGGAAAGCGCGCTTGAGAAAATTCGAGAAAATCCGGAAGTCCTGATCACCAAATGCGATCTGCGCCCAAATCTGGCGGTACGCGTCAGCGAAGGCATTGCGAATCTGCAGGGAAAAGAAGAACTCGCTCTGACCCTGATGCACTGGGGCGTCAGCCTGTCCGAAACGCGTGCGATTCTCGCCCGCAATTACTCTCTGGAAGATTTACAGAAAAGCTGCTTCGCCCCGTTTTACGGCGGGATGGGCGTAACATATGGCGCCTGTACGCGCATTGCCAACGGACTGAAGCTTTCCGCCACGGATCACCAGCGCGCAGAAGCGAGAATTTACTACGAACTGAAAAACGCCTGTTTCCAGAGCGGCAGTACATTCATTGTCCGTCCGTTTCTGTATGAGCTCTGCGAGCGGATGGACCATTTTGAAGAAAGTCTGATTACCCTGTCCAACTGTGAAATGATCAAGCTGGAAAAAGACCGCGTATTTCCGCGGTTTCTCTGGGAAGCGGAAAATTCGATCTGCGATCTTCTGGCTGAACGGATGCTTCAGATGCAGGAACATCCGGGTTCATCCAATCCTGGATATGACCGGCAGTCTCTGATCGAAAAGATCGCGCAGATTGAACGACGCGATCGCATTACGTACAGCGAAAAGCAGATCGAAGCGATTGAGACGTGCTTTTCCAGTCCGGTTTCCATTTTGACCGGCGGTCCCGGAACCGGTAAAACAACGATCGTCAAAGCCATTCTCGAATGTCTGGATACCGTAATGCCCGGCTGCCGCTATCAGCTCTGTGCGCCGACTGGACGGGCTGCCAAGCGCTTAAGCGAACTGACGGGCTCCACGGGACGTACCGTTCATTCGCTGCTTGGCTGGGATCCCGATGCGGATGTCTTCGAAAAAAACGAATACAATCTGTATTCGAGCGATTTTATGATCGTGGATGAATTTTCCATGGTCGATACGCGTCTCTTTTCTGCACTGCTCAAAGCGATGCCCGCAAATACCCGTCTTCTGATCATCGGCGATGAAGAACAGCTCGAAAGCGTTGGGGAAGGCAAGGTGCTCAGCGATCTGATCGCTTCAAAAGAGTTTCCCACGATTCATCTCGACCAGCTTTACCGTCAGAAAAAAGGCAGCGGCATCGCAAAACTGTCGGATGAAATTCGCAAGGGGCAGCCCTTCGAATTTTCGGATGGCGTCGAACTTTGCGCGCCTGAGAAAAAAATGTCGGAGCAGATCGCGCAGATCGTCATGGAAAAGCCAAATCCCGGCAAGGTGCAGATTCTTTCTCCGAAATACGAAGGGGAAGGCGGCGTATTTGAGCTGAATGCGATTATGCAGGAACTGCTCAACCCCTTTTCGACTTCAAAGCCGGAAATCGTAGAAAAAGTAAGACATAACCAGAGCGGCTATCACGAAGTGCATTACCGGGAAGGCGATAAAGTCATGTTAAAAGTGAATATCGCTCAGGAAGGCATTTACAACGGCGATATTGGAGAAATCGTGGAAATCGTCCCGAAAACCCGTACGGCTCTCGTGCATTTTGACAACATCGAATACGAAGTGACCAGCCCGCTCAACGCAATGATTTCCCACGCCTGGTGCGTTTCGGTCCATAAGGCGCAGGGTTCGGAATATCAGGACGTTGTATTTTCCCTTCCGGAACAGGCGATGAAGATGAGCGCAAAACGTCTGGTCTATACCGCTGTTTCCCGGGCCAAGCGGGATCTTAAGATTGTTTCGGTCCGGGAAGTTTTTGAAATCTGCGCCAGACGTATCGATCCTGCTTCGCGGCAGACCACGCTCAAGGAACGTCTGCGCTGGAAAATCCTCTGCGCAAAACGCGTAGCCGAAAAACGCCTAAAGCAAGGCGAGAAGGCACAAAAAGCAGTCAGCCGAACGAATATGCCGCTGCCGGGCACATCGCTGACCTCGCCGGCCTATCATGCCCAGATTGCACAGGCTGCTGAGGCAGAACCGGTACGCTCAAACGAATCGACCGTTTTATCCGCTTTAAATGAAACCCATGCCGATTCATCGGCGATCGATAAGGAAATTGTAGATTTATCCGCCATCGAAGATCTCGATCTGGACGAAGCGCTGGATCCGGGAGATTCGGCCGATATGGATCAGAGAGCTTTAAGTATTCAGCCGGACGCGTTCGATGCAGCCGGCGAAAACGAATCGGATTCCGGTGATCTGCACGACGAATTCCGATCCCAGTCTTCTGAAGAAACAAAATAGGATGCCTGCGACATAAGGCGTCCTTTTTGTTTCCAGAGCGCAGCCCGAAGTTTGTGTACGTTTTGGATGGGCGATCGGGAATCGAATGGGAAGGCCGCACGTGTTCTTATGGGATTTGTTTGCGCACAGCTTTTTGAGAGTTTATACTTCTAAAAGCAGCATTGAAGGGAAAAAGGACAGAGTTGCGGCTTGCAGAGAGTCTTCGGCGGTGAAAGAAGACAGCGCATCTGTCTCGAGCCATCCTTGAGCTGCCGCAGTCTGGCGTTATCAGAAAATTAAGGGTGTCCATGGGAAAACCATGGGCAAACCGGGATGGCATCGCGTGTACACGTTCCTGGAAACAGGGGCGTTTTTTATTTTGTCTGTCCATACGCTCTGATAGCCGCTTCAGATTCGAGTTTGAAATGGGAATTATAAGCAGGAAACTGCTGAAAGGAGTCATATGAAACAACTTACCGGAAATCAGGTTCGTCAGATGTTTCTGGATTACTTTGAATCCAAGGGCCATATGATCGAACCCGGTGCAAGCCTTATTCCGCATAACGACCCGACGCTTCTCTGGATCAATGCCGGTGTCGCCGCACTGAAGAAATACTTTGACGGATCGGAAAAGCCAAAGAAAAACCGGATTGCCAACGCGCAGAAATCCATTCGTACCAACGATATTGAAAACGTCGGCAAAACCGCCCGTCACCATACGTTCTTCGAAATGCTTGGAAACTTCTCCATCGGCGATTACTTCAAGCCGGAAGCCATTCCGTTTGCGTGGGAATTTCTGACCAGTGATGAATGGATGGGCATCGACAAGGATAAGCTCTACATCACCGTCTATACGGATGATGACGAAGCGTACCGGATCTGGACCGAAGTATGCGGCGTAGATCCCAGCCACATTTTGCGTACCCAGGAAAACTTCTGGGAGATCGGCAAAGGTCCGGGCGGACCAGACACCGAAATCCATTTTGACCGCGGCGAAAAGTACGATCCGCAGCACCTTGGCGAAAAGCTCTTCTTTGAAGAAATGGAAAACGATCGCTACATCGAAGTATGGAACATCGTATTCAGCCAGTACGATTGCGATCCTTCGATCGACCGCAAGGACTATAAGGAACTGCCGCAGAAAAACATCGATACCGGCATGGGTCTCGAACGTCTGGTTGCGCTCGTTCAGGACGGCGAAACCAACTTCGATACCGATCTGTTCCTGCCGATCATTCACGAAACTGAAAAACTTTCCGGCAAAAAATACGAAGGCGAAAACAAAATGGCCTTCCGCGTTATTGCCGACCATATCCGTACGCTCGTCTTCGCGCTGTCCGACGGTGCCGGCTTCTCCAACTCCGGCCGCGGCTACGTTCTGCGCCGCGTACTCCGTCGTGCCGTTCGCTTCGGTCTGAAGCTCGGTCTGGATGAACCGTTCCTTTACAAGCTCGTTCCGACCGTCAGCGAAAACATGAAAGACTTCTATCCGTATCTGACGGATAAAATTGACGAAAACGAAAAAGTCATCCGTCAGGAAGAAGAAATCTTCAAGAAAACTCTGAAAAACGGTCAGGCGCTGCTCGATGATGAAATGGCCAAAGCCAAAGACGGCAAGCTGAGCGGTGAAATTACCTTCAAGCTTTACGACACATACGGTTTCCCGTTTGAAATGACCCAGGAAATCGCCGAAGAAAACGGTCTGAAAGCGGATCGCGCAGAATTCGATGAACAGATGAAGCAGCAGAAGGAAAGAGCACGTGCTGCCCGCAATGTCGAAGATTCCTTCGCCAGCCAGAACGAAGATCTGATGAACTTCACCGGCGCGTGCAAATTCAACGGCTACAACGTTCTTGCCGAAGAAGGCAAAGTCATCGCTCTCTTCAAGGACGGTCATCTTGTCGATGAACTCGACGGCGACGGTCAGGTGATCCTGGATGTTACGCCGTTTTATGTACAGTCCGGTGGTCAGGTTGCCGATACCGGAACGATCAGCTCCGATACCGTAAAAGCCCGCGTAGTGGATGGCGTTAAAACCCGCAACAAGCAGCACCTGCTCAAAATCGAACTCGATGAAGGCATCCTGCATGTCGGCGATACCGTATGGCAGAGCGTGGATGCGGTCCGCCGCGAAAACGTAACGGCCAACCACTCGGCAACGCACCTGCTGCAGAGCGCACTGAAATCCGTACTGGGCGATCAGATTCATCAGGCCGGAAGCTTTGTCGGACCGGACTATCTGCGTTTTGACTTCAACATGCGCGATAAGATCGGCGAAGAAAAACTCGCGGAAATTGAATCCAGAGTCAACGACATGATTACCGACTCCATTCCTGTATCCTGGGAAATCCTCGATATTGAAGACGCAAAGAAAACCGGTGCGACCGCGCTGTTCGATGAAAAGTACGGCGATCAGGTTCGTGTTGTAACGATGGGCGACGTCTCCAAGGAATTCTGTGCCGGCTGCCATGTTGACAACACGAGTGAAATCGGCGTGCTCAAGATCGTCGGCGAGGAATCCATCGGTTCCGATACCCGTCGTATTACCGCCAAGACCCGCAAGGCGGCGTATAACGATTTCGCAGCGCAGCAGAAAATGCTTGAGCACATTGCGCACACCGCTAAGGCGAAAGGCATTAAAAATCTGGATGCGAAGATCGATTCCGCTTTCGATCAGATGAAAGATCTGCAGAAGAAAATTGCGGAACTCGAAAACCAGATTGCTTCCTTCAAGTGCAAGGAATGGGCAATGGAATCCAAGGACATCAACGGCCTTCATGTTCTCTGCAAGAAAGTCGACAACATGGACTGCAAGGCTCTGAAGGAAATTGCCTCCAGCATTAAAGGAAACGACCCGAAAGCAGCCATTCTGCTCATCGCGCAGAACGGCGATAAGCTGACGCTGGTTGCTGCTGCAGGAAGCGATGCAATCGTCAAAGGCGTCAATGCAGGAACCGTCGTTCGTGAAGCCGCAGTACTTACAGGCGGCAAAGGCGGCGGCAAAAAAGACCTCGCTCAGGCCGGCGGCAGCGATGCCTCCAAGATCGGCGAAGCCTTCGATTCCTTTACCGCGATGGCCAAATCGCTCTAATTCTGGATCAGTAACAAAATCAACAGAGCCAAAACGGCTTTATACAAGCCGAAAATCAATGCGTTAGGCAAGACGAAAGCATGCAGCGAAGAGAGTTTTCCTGCATGCTTTTCTCTTGCTTTGTTCGGACGCTGTCCGAATGGAACAGGCAAAAGAAGAAAGACTGCGTCCAAAAGAAGGTATGCTGGAGGCAGTTCGAATCCAGGAAAAGGGCGGAAACTGCGCGCCTGACGTCTCTGGAGCGCTTTTGGCGCTTGCTTTTCAGCCTGTTTTTCTTGGTGTATGATTAGAATATTATAGAGGAGGGTAAATTATGGCCCGTATTACTGAAACCGTGATGTTTACCACGGAAAAAATCCGTCGTGAGAACATCAAAAAGATTCTTCGCGAAGTTTCTGAAGCACTCGAGGAACGCGGATACAATTCCGAAAACCAGATCGCAGGATATCTGATCAGTTCCGATCCTGCCTACATTTCTTCTTATAAAGATGCCAGAAATACCATCCAGAAGATTGAACGCTATGAGATCATTGAAGAACTCGTCCGGGCGTATCTGGAGAAATAAATGGAACGGATTATCGGACTTGATCTTGGATCGGTAACCTGCGGCATTTCGATCAGCGATCCGCTTGGCATGATCGCCAGAGCGCTGACCACGGTCCGCTTTGCACCGGACGACTACGATGCGGCTTTGCAGGATGTACTGAAGGTGATCCGGGAAAACGGCGTTAAAAAAGTCGTACTCGGTCTGCCGCGCCACATGAACGGCGATATCGGTATTCGCGGTCAGGTTTCAGAAAAGTTTGCCAAACTGCTGGAAGCCGAAGGCATCCAGGTGGAACTCTGGGATGAGCGTCTGACGACCGCCGCCGCAGAGAAGATCCTGATTTCCGGCAACGTAAAGCGCAAGAAAAGAAAGCAGATCATCGACCAGATGGCCGCCGTACAGATTCTGCAGAGCTATCTCGACCGCCAGAGCGGCGGACTGGTGATGCCTTTTTAATTGATGCATGTCTGTTCATTCGCCAGATTCGTTTAGAATCTGGCAATGTTTTCGGTACAATGAACAGGAACAGTCAAAAAAGGAAGCAGACGATTGCACAAATAAGCGAAAAATCATCTGCCCTGAATTCTGTTCATCAGTAAGAAAGAAATAAAAGAAAGCTGTAATAAGGGGAATCCCCTCAGGCCTGAGGGAGCTGAAAGGAGAAACCGCAATGATTGACTCGAATTCACTGTACGTCGTTGATGAAAACGGCGAAGAAAAACGCATGGTCATTCTGTTTACGTTTGACGATCCGAACACAGGAAAACAGTACGTCGTCTTCCAGGATCCGCAGGGAACGGAAGAGGAAGTATTCGCTTCCGCCTATAACGATGAAGGCGAACTGATTCCGATCGAAACCGATGACGAATGGAACATGGTTGAAGAAGTCATCGGCGCTTTTGCGACCGACGAGGAGGAAACAGAAGACTAGTTCAGGTCGACCTGACGGAGTGTACTGTCTTTCCTGCAATGAAAAAAGTAAGAAAACGCAAATCACACGTCGGACTAACTGTTACCATCATCCTTCTGGTTCTTGTGCTTGCCGCAGGAGCCGGAGGCTGGTTCTGGTTTCAGAGCGGACTTGAACCCGTTTCTGACCAGACCGAATCCATCGCGATTAAAGTTACCGAAGGTGAAAGCGCCGCTGAAGTTCTCACGTCGCTTGACGAAGCCGGCCTTCTGAAAAACCGGACGGCAGCCGAATGGTATTCCAAAATTCACGATGGCTTTTCCTATTACGTGGGCACGTACGAACTCGCGAAAAACATGAGCGTTCCCGAAATCCTTGACTATCTTTCCGATCCGGCCAATCTCGCCGCCTCCTATGCGGTCGTGACGATTCCGGAAGGATGCTGGGCCAAGGATATCGCCAAGCGAATCAGCGAAGCGCTGCCGGATCTGACGGCGGATCAGCTTCTCGATCTGTGGAACAGCAATGAGTTCATTCAGCAGGCGAGTACGCGCTATTCCTTCCTCAATCCCGAGGAAGTCTGCAACGATCAGTATTTTGTAAAACTCGAAGGCTATCTGTACCCGGAAACCTACTACATGGATTTCGACATGAGCGCCGAACAGGTCACTTACATGATGCTCGATCAGTTCCAGGCATATTATGATGCACATAAAGCGCAGTTTGATGCCTCCTCGATGAGCGTCCAGCAGATCGTTACGTTTGCGAGCGTCGTTCAGTTTGAATCGGGCGATGCGTCGATTATGCCTGATATCGCCGGCGTGTTTAAAAACCGCCTCGAGCAGGGCATGCCGCTTCAGAGCTCCGTCACGGTGTGCTACGCACTGTATGACCAGTTCGAAAAGCCGGAAGACTGCGAAACCAATGCCGATATCGATTCGCCCTACAACACCTATATGCATGACGGTCTGCCGATCGGACCGATTCTCAATCCGGGTGCAGCGGCTTTAGATGCGGCGCTTTCCCCAGCGGATAACGACTATCTCTATTTTGTCAGCGACATTTATGGAGACGGCGCGACGCATTTTGCACGAACTTACGAAGAGCATCTCGAAAACGTGGAAAAATACAACCTCAATTACTAAGTCGGTTTTGAGGCTGTGGTACAATTCACCTGTTTCGACTGCCCGTTCTGCATTTGGAATCGGCAGGAAATACATACGTCAGAAAACAGCGTACGTCTGTTGTATGGCATAAGGTAAGGAGAAATAATCAATGGCAGAAAAGATTTTATTGACCCAGGAAGGTCTCGACAAATATAAAGCCGAACTTGAAGATCTGATTCATGTCGTTCAGCCGCAGGTCATCGTTGAACTGCAGGAGGCCCGTGCTCAGGGTGACTTGTCCGAGAACGCCGACTACGATGCTGCACGTGACCGTCAGGCCCGTGTAGCAGCCCGTATCAAGGAACTCGAAGCGCTTATCAAAAATGCGGTTCTGATCGAAGAAGATACCGGCGACGCGAAAAACGTTCGTCTTGGATCCAACGTAACGATCCGCGATCTTTCCGATAACTCCACGTTCAGCTTTACGATCGTAGGTACATTCGAAGCGGACATTTACGAACACAAAGTGTCCAATGAAACTCCGGTTGTCAAAGCGATCATGGATAAAAAAGCCGGCGATACGGTTGTCGTTAAAGGCGTTGACGAACCTTACGAAGTCCGCATCGAATCCGTCAGCTGATTTTTCATCCTGACTCCATTTCAAAATCATCAGGCATTTCTTTTCTCTGGAAAGGAAGTGCCTTTTTCTTATGGAGCTTTACGTGTTTTGGATGGGGCTGGCGCCGATCGGGCAAAAGCGGGCACCGTAAGGGAAGGGATTGTGCTCGTTCTGGATAATGGAAGCGAAAGCCCGATCTGGATCTGCCGCCTGTCTGCGCCTGTTTCTCTGCGCATTTTTTGTCTCATCCTTTTCCAGAATGCATTTATGGAACGGAAACCAGAGTGCAGACCAATCCAGAATTCATTATTCGAAAGAGAAAATCAGGCGTATCCAAACCGGCAAAGGAGGAGAAATATGAAAAACGAAATGGATCCTTCATCCAGAATGGAAAACGATATTTTGCCCAAAGCGGCGGATTCTTCCTCGTCGATGACAAAGCCGGGAATTCTGCGCGGCGCTTCACCGGATCCGGCGCTGCAGTTTGTCTTTGCGATGTTTGCCACGCTGACGTGGCTGTCTAAAATCGTCACGATTACACCGGATGCCCGCTTAGTCATGGGCGTTTTGCAGCTTTCACTTGGCGTGGCGGCTTTTACCGGAAGCCGTATGAATCTGCTTCGGGATGATCCGCATGGAAACATCAATCTGATTCTTTCTGTTATTCTGGGCTTTGCAAACGGTCTGACGCAGATCGCGTGGAGCGCAGCAGAACTTAGTCACCTTCATTTCCATCCCTGGATTCTTTCTGTGGTATTGCTGGTGGGCGGCGTATACATGCTGTCGTTTCTGCCGCTGATGATGCATGCGCCCGTTTACGTATGGGTGGCTCATCTTTGTGTATCGCTTGGCTTTCTGAGCAGTTCGTTTGGCGACCTGCTCTCTGTTCCGTTTCTTTCCCAGTTTTCCGCCTGGCTGCTGTTCGTGTTCGCCATTCTTTCGCTGTATCAGGGAATGAGCGAAATGTATGCCCAGTACGGCCGGCATCTCTGGCAGGGGCCAAGAATCTGATCGACGGAAAGAACAAGCTGCTTTTCTTTTTGTACCTTTTTCGGATCTGCGCTTTGGCAGGGCCTTTTTTCTTCAGGAAACAGAGAGGAGAGCGAGGAACAGGCGGAGAGCAGGCGAGGAGAATTGGCTTCGGGTCAACGGTTCCTGACCCAGCCCTGCGATGGGTCGATTTTGGCTTTCGAGAAGAGGACCGGTACAATAGAGGCAATTCGAATTCTCCTTCTGGAGAATGGAAACAGGCAGTCAGGAAATGAGGGTGCAGCCATGATGTATATTCTGGTCGGTGAAGACGAAGCGAGAATGCAGTATAAGCTCGAAAAGATCCGCGAAAAGGAGAAATGCGAAGAGACCGTTCGCATCGATGCGAAAGCGGATGGGGAAGCGGCACTTCTGTTTGAGATGGATACGATGAATCTGTTTGGAACGAAAACGCTCCTGATCGTGGATAACGCCTCTTTTCTTGGTGCAAAAAACGATTCTGGCGTCGATCCGGCAAAAGTCGCTGAACGCAAGCCGGACGATAAAGTTGTTGTTTTCCTCTGTCATTCCAAAAAGATCGATACCCGTAAAAAGGCGATCAAGACGCTGGCGACCAATTCGACCGTGATCGAATGCATCGGTCTGACTGAAAAGACACAGCCGGCGGAAGTAAGGGAAATGATGAAGGAAAAGGGGATTACGATGGATCCGGGTGCGTTTGAATGGTTTTGCGCGCACGCCGGCTATTCTTCCTCGAACCTTTCCATGCAGCTCGACAAGATGGCGCTCTATTCGAATCACCTTTCTATGGGGGATGTGAAGGCGATGACCACCGTCGAACCGGCAACGAACGTCTTTAAAATGACAGATGCCCTCTTCGAAAAAGATAAAGTCCGCCTGCTTGGCCTGTACCGGAATTTTCGACGGCAGAATATGGAGCCGATCGCGATTCTCGCTCTGCTGGCCAGCCAGATTCGATTTGTCTATCAGGTTCGCGTACTCATGGACGAAGGCCGCAGTCAGAATGACATGATGAAAATTCTGAACGCTTCTTTTGGGCGGATCTGGAACTCGATGCGAAACGCGCGTCGCTTCCGGGCCGATCAGCTGCTCGATGATCTCGCCTGGCTCAGCCGGCTGGATGAAAGCATGAAAAGCGGGCGGATCGACAAGGACGCCGGCTTTGAAAACTTTATTTTGCAGGTGGGAGCGCAGGAAATTTAATCCGCGCGGTATGCGAATATCAAAATTTTGCCAAATGAAAAAGGAACGCGATGTGTTTACACGATCGGGTTCCTTTTTTACGGCTGATTTACGGATTGTATATCAAAATAAAAAAACGATATCGACGGATCACGCTAAGCTTTCAATCGGATATCGTGTTTCTCATTTTACTGAATGGAGTTGACAGCCTGTGCCAGTCTTGATTTCTGGTTGGAAGCATAATTTTTATGCTTGAAACCTTTGGCAACAGCTTTATCAAGCTTGGAGCAAGCCTGTGCGTAAGCTGCCTGGGCTGCTTCTTTATCCTGTGCTTCTACAGCTTTAAGAACTTTCTTAATGGCAGTTTTGAGAGCGGATTTCTGCGAAACATTGCGGCTTCTAGCTTTATTATTCGTGAGAACACGCTTTTTCTGCTGTTTGATCTGCGGCATGGTGACACCTCCTGACATAATTCTTTGAAATTATAGCAAACCCAATTATGAGATGCAACAAAAGGGATAACTATCGTTTATAATAGTGATCCGAAAGGAGGGCCGACAAATGGAAAATCGCATTATTTTTATGGGAACCCCGCAAATTGCCGCGGATGTTCTCCAGGCTCTGATTGATGACAAGGCAAATATTGTGCTCGTAGTTACCCAGCCCGACCGCAAGGTAGGACGCAAGGGCATACTGCAGCCCTGTGAAGTAAAACAGCTTGCTCTTGAACATGGCCTGCCCGTCTTTTCACCTGAGAAGATTTCCAAAGACTACAAACCGATCGAAGACTGCCATGCAGATCTGATCGTAACCTGCGCCTACGGACAGATCGTCCCCGAAGGCGTTCTGAACGCACCGAAACAGGGGTGCGTCAATCTCCACGGATCGCTGCTTCCGTTATACCGCGGAGCGGCTCCCATTCAAAGGGCGATCTGGGACGGCTGTCCCAAAACCGGTATGTGTCTCATGCTCATGGAAAAGGGAATGGATACCGGTCCGGTCGCGGACAGTATTGAAATTCCAATCGACAGCTGCGAAACCTCGACTACGCTCTTTAAGAAAATGGGCGAAGCCGCCGGAAAGCTGATCGTAAAAAATCTGCCTGCTCTGCTGAAAGGCGAACTCGTCTTCCAAAAGCAGGATGCATGCAAGGCTATGTACGCGCAGAAAATATTGCCGGAAGACGAAAAGGTCGATCTGAGCAGGGATGATCGTCAGATCTGCTGCCAGATCCGTGCCCTGTCCAGAGAACCTGGAGCCTATGTCATCGCCGATGGCAAAAAGCTCAAGATTCTCGAAGTACGCTACGAACCGGGCGAAACCCCAGGCATCGGCGTCTTTACCAAAAAAGGAAAGAAACAGTTTGCCATGGGCGGACACGAAGGACTGTTTCTGCTCGATGAAGTGCAGCTTGAAGGAAAGCCTGCCATGAAGTCCGCCGATTTTTTAAATGGAAAAGGCAGAAGCCTGCTCGATAAGAAAGCGGGGGATTCATTTGGATCAACAGCACATTCGTAATTTTTCAATTATTGCCCACATTGACCATGGAAAATCCACTCTGGCCGACCGCATCCTCGAACTGACGGATTCGGTGGAAAAGAGGGAAATGAAGTCGCAGATTCTCGACTCCATGGATCTGGAGCGTGAGCGTGGCATCACCATTAAGCTCAACGCCGTTGAACTGGTTTATCACGCAAAAAACGGGGAAGACTATCTCTTTCATCTGATCGATACACCGGGTCACGTCGACTTCTCGTATGAAGTGTCCCGATCGCTGGCCGCCTGCGAAGGCGCCATTCTCGTCGTGGATGCGGCACAGGGCGTGCAGGCCCAGACGATGGCCAACGTCTATCTGGCCCTGGAAAACGACCTGGAAATACTTCCCGTCCTCAATAAAGTTGACCTTCCAAGCGCCCAGCCGGAAGTCGTTAAACAGGAAATTGAAAACCTGATCGGCCTCGACTGCTCGGAAGCGGTGGAAATTTCAGCCAAATCCGGCCTGAACGTCGATAAGGTTCTCGAAGAAATCGTCAACAAGCTTCCGGCGCCGACCGGTTCCAAGGACAAGCCGCTGCAGGCGCTCGTCTTTGACTCCGTTTACGATCCGTACAAAGGCGTTATCGCCTGGGTTTCCGTCAAAAACGGCGAACTCAAAGTCGGCGACCGCATTCGTCTGATGCAGTCCAAAGCCGAATACGAAGTCACGGAACTCGGCGTTCGTACGCCCAAGCTTTTAAACAAGGAAAAGCTCTCCGCCGGCGATGTCGGCTGGGTTGCTGCTTCGGTTAAGGACATTAAAACCGTGCGGGTCGGCGATACGATTACGCTCGCCGATCAGCCAGCGGCCGCGCCGCTGCACGGCTATAAGGAAATGCAGCCGATGGTGTACGCCGGTCTGTATCCAGTCGACAATGCCCGTTATGACGATTTAAAGGAAGCGCTCGAAAAGCTGCAGCTCAACGATGCGTCCCTTCAGTTTGAGCCCGAAACATCGCAGGCGCTTGGCTTTGGCTTTCGCTGCGGCTTTTTAGGCCTGCTGCACATGGACGTTGTCGAAGAGCGTCTGGAGCGTGAGTATAACCTCAATCTGATTGCGACCAGTCCGTCGGTAATTTATCAGGTTCATAAAACCGACGGCACGGTGGAAGAAGTTGACAACCCGGCCGCTCTTCCGCCCGCGCAGAACATTGACTGGATCGAAGAACCGTACGTAAAAGCGGAAATTCTCGTTCCGAAAGAATACGTCGGCACGATGATGGATCTCTGCCAGAAAAAGCGCGGCGAGTACATTGATCTGCAGATGATCGACGACACCCGCATGGAACTCATTTATGAAATGCCGCTTTCGGAAGTCATCTTCGACTTTTTCGACCGCATGAAAAGTTCTACCAAAGGCTACGCCAGCTTTGACTACACGTTCTCCGGCTATCGAAAGAGCGATCTGCAGAAACTCGACATCCTGCTGAACGGTCAGCCGGTCGATGCGCTGAGCATCATCGTCCACAAGGATTTCGCTTACGCGCGCGGCAACGCGATGGCTGTCAAACTGAAAGATCTGATTCCCAGACAGCAGTTTGAAATTCCGGTCCAGGCAGCGATCGGTTCCAAGGTCATCGCCCGTACCAACATCAAGGCGCTGCGCAAAAACGTTCTGGCAAAATGCTACGGCGGCGATATTTCCCGAAAGAAAAAACTTCTCGAAAAGCAGAAGGAAGGAAAGAAGCGCATGAAGATGGTCGGCAGCGTCGAAATTCCGCAGGAAGCCTTCATGGCCGTTCTAAGCATGGATGACGACAAATGATCCCTTCGGCTTACGTTCACGTTCCGTTCTGCTCCTCGATCTGTTCCTACTGTGCCTTTGCCAAAAGTGCCCGGCTTGAACTTGTCGATACGTGGCTCGACGCCCTGCAAAGCGAAGTGGAAGCTGAACTTGGACCGCTGAAGCAGAACCATCCGGATTTTCGCTTTCGGACGCTCTATTTTGGAGGGGGCACGCCCAGTGTGCTGAATCTTTCACAGACAAAACGGCTGCTCGAGCTGTTTAAGTACTTTGCAAATGAAAATACGGAGTGGACGGTTGAGGTCAATCCCGAATCGATCACTAAAGAAAAGCTCCGGCTGTATCGAGAAGCTGGAGTCAATCGCGTTTCGATCGGTCTGCAGACCTTTGATGAAGAACGACTGAAGCAGATTGGCCGTACGAACACCGTTCCAAATTCGCTGAAAGCCATCGCGCTATTAAAAGAAAGCGGGATTGAGCGGATCTGCGCCGATCTGATGTACGGCTTTCCTGGAGAAAGTCTGGAAGATCTCAACCGGGATCTCGACGCGTTTTTGAATCTGGACATTTCGCACCTGTCCATTTATTCGCTGATTCTCGAACCGGGAACCCGCTTTGGCAGTCGGTATTCCGAAGACGATCTGGATGAAGATCTCTGCGCTCTGCAGTACGAAACGATCGAAAAACGGCTGGAAGCTGCCGGATACGAGCATTACGAAATTTCGTCCTATGCGAAAAATCAGGCGTACGGTAAACACAACCTTCTCATATGGCTGGATGGTCTGTATTACGGCTTTGGCTTTGGTGCCGTCGGCCGGGATGAAACGGGACTGTACGAACACGCCTCGTCTTTAAAAGCCTGGATGGAAAATCCGTTCGAAAAGATCCGCCCGGAAAATCCCAATCCTGAATTTGACGCGATCATGACCGGCCTGCGGACACGCGAAGGTCTCGATGTTCAAAAGTGGAACGCGAAGTACGGAATGGATCTGGAAAGCCGCTACGTGGACGTTTTAGACAAGTGGAAAGACGTCTTTATCCGAAAAGACGGAAAGCTTTCCCTGAGTGAATCCGGCATGGAAGTTCTGGATTCGATTTTAGTTGATTTTCTCTTGAGTAAAGAGTAATCTGACATAGATTCGTGCCCGGCACAGGGTTCTCCAGCCCCTGCTTGGCGCTGAATGACACCAAATGCATTGAGGAGGATATGAAAATGACCAGTGCAGAAAAACAGGCGATTATTAAAGAATACGCCGTACACGAAGGAGACACCGGCTCTCCTGAAGTTCAGATCGCAATTCTGACCCGCCGGATCAACGAGCTCACAGAGCACTTCAAGGTTCACAAACACGACTATCATTCCTACAGAGGTCTGATGAAAATGGTTGGACACCGCAAAAGCCTGCTCAACTACCTGAAGCGCGAAGACCTCGACCGCTACAAAGCTCTGATCGCAAAACTCGGTCTGAGAAAGTAGTCCAAAACAAAGCTATGCTTTCGGCAGTGCCAGACGCACTGCCGTTTTCTTTTATCGTCTGGAAAGGAACTGTCTACAAAGGGTCCCTTTCCGCTCTGACGGATCATGCCGGCTTTGGATTTTTCCGGCATTATTCTTCACATTCTTTCGCAATTCTTTTCTGGCTTATGTAAAGAGTTTCGATGCCTGGGAAAATTAATCTTTCTTTTAGAAAGTTTCGATACCGTCAGACAGTGCACAGACAAAAACAGATTCTCGCCGTATCCGCCGTCGTTTTTACAGGACGGCTTAGTACGGGTTTTCCAAGGGCGAAACAGGAAAACGAAAAAGAGGAAAAAGAGTCTGTTTCTGGATCTGGGCTTGATCGATTTACAATAGTGATGATTTTCAAAAAAAGTTCCTGGCTGGCCTCTGGCTGCCGTATGCCTTTTTTCTGAAAAGAGACAGGAGTACACGTATGAAATTTTTAAAATGGATATCGGCGGGGGCGCTGGCCTGCGGTCTGCTGCTTTCCGGATGTGCCAAACCCGTCCCGGTGACGGAAGACAACGCCCCAAGCGAACTGCTGAAAAAGGCGGCAGCCATTAGCAGCGAATCCACGATGGATGACATCGTAGAAGTGTTCCAGGGCATGGTTGATCAGACGTACGACGCAAATCCGACCGGTCTGGTCTACGACGAAAGCGGAACATCCACTTCCATCGATACGCTTTCGGACAAGCTCGAAGGAACGAAGACGTCTCTCAGAAGCTACGACATTCGCGTACCGGCTAAAGACCGGTTCTATCAGCTGTACGAATATTCGCTCAAAGATGAAACCGAGCCAAAGGCAAAGGAAAAATCGAGCAGCGAAAGCAGCTCGGTCGAATCGGGAAGCGAGAACGGTTCTGCAGCTGAAAACGCCGATCAGGCTTCCAACAACCAGCAGATCAGCGGCCTTTCGGAATATTCTCCGTACGGGGAAACCGTGGTCTACACCTCGCTTGCAGACGGCGTTCGCATTGCTGGAGCCAACGATCCAATGACCATCACCAGCATCAGTTCCTACGAAAACGAAAACGCGGCCGTGGAAGCCGACCAGCTCGATTCCGCGATTGAAAACTCAGTCGTTTACGCGCTTTATTCCATGTTCGGATCGAACCTGCTTCTGCAGCCGCTCGAATATCCGGATCTGTATGACTTCACCCTCGCAAAAATCGGAAACGAGTACCGCTGGACCATTTCCATGGCCGATGCGGAAGCCTACAATACGCAGCTCGACAGTGTATACGAAAGTTCCTACGGCATGAGCCGTCTCGATATTCGCGGCGACGGAACGCTCGTTCTGGACGGCTACGATCTCGAAGACGTTCGTCTCGTTCTGACGACCGATGCCAACGGCGCGCTTAAGAAAATCGAAAACATTACCCGCTCCAAGGCAACCCTTGGCGAGGACAGTCTCGATCTGTCCAGCAACGATACCGTTGCCGTTTCTGCTGCGCCGGAAAGCTGGATGACATTCTTTGAAGGCTTCTTCACGAGCGTAAAAGGCGAATCCCTCAAGGAAGGCGACACGTTCAAGCTTCTGCAGAAGTTTGACGTGAAGAAAGCCGATTCGAGCGCTTCTTCCCAGGAAAAGGCATCTTCTGAGGCATCGTCCAAAGCGGAAAGCGCTGCAAATGAATCCAAAGCCGATGCGAAGAGCGAGTCCAAAGAAGAGTCCAAAGCCGATTCCAAGGCAGATTCGAAAGCAGAATCCAAGACCGAATCCAAAGCGGACTCCAAAGCAGATTCTTCGAAAAAGTAGTCTGTAAATGAAAAAAGACGGATCCAACCGATCCGAGATACAATCACAAACTAGCGCCGCAGAGTTTTCTGCGACGTTTTCGTCTGGCGCAAAGCCGCCAGAAAAGAGTGGAGAATCTGACCGGGAACCTGAACAGGGAATGTGAACAGGGCGAATGAACCTGAAAAAGGAACGGAGAAGAGAACATCGTCGGGCAGAGGTGATATCTGCAGCGCCAAGATGGTCTGACACCGAGCATCCGGGTTCCGGTGTCAAAAATCGAATGTTCAAAGCCCATATTGCCGACTCCTTTCCAAGCGGGATAGAACGAGGATTTTCGTTGTGTTATGATAGCGCTTGATAAACTAAAAGTGAGGTAAATAGACAAGATGGCTAAACAGGTATTTCATCTTGACTTTTGCGGAAAGAACATCACGGTAGAAACCGGTGAAATCGCCAAACAGGCTAGCGGCTCAGTACTCGTCCGCTATGAAGACACGGTTATTCTTTCGACCGCAGTGGCTTCGGCCCAGGCCAAAGAAGGACTGGATTTCTTTCCCTTAACGGTCAGCTATGAAGAAAAACTGTATGCGGCCGGCAAAATCCCAGGCGGCTTTCTGCGCCGCGAGGGACGTCCGACTGAACATGCGACACTGACTGCCCGAATGATCGACCGGCCGATCCGGCCGCTGTTTGCGGAAGGCTTCCGCAACGAAGTTCAGGTGGTGAACACGGTCTTTTCCGTAGATCCGGACGCATCGAGCGAAATGGCTGCGATGCTGGGTGCATCTCTAGCCCTCTGCCTTTCGGATATTCCGTTTGGCGGACCGATCGCCGGCGTAAAAGTCGGTCTGATCGACGGGGAATTCATTGTGAACCCGGATACGGAACAGGCAGAACGTTCGGAAATTGATCTGACCGTTGCCGGTACGGCTCAGGCACTCAACATGGTTGAAGCCGGCGCCAACGAAGTCAGTGAAGAAGTCATGCTCGAAGCGCTGATGTTCGGTCACGAAAAGATCAAGGAACTCTGTGCTTTTGAAGAAACCATTATTGCTGCATGCGGCAAGCCAAAACGCGAAATTCAGCTTTTTGCCTTTGACGAGCAGCTCGAAGCCGCTGTACGCGACGCGTACGAAAGCGACATTCGCAAAGCGGTATCCATTCAGAAAAAACTCGAGCGCTACGCTGCAATCGATTCGCTGATCGACAAGGCGGTAGCGGAATACGAAGCAAAAGAATACGAAAGCGAAAAAGCGAAAGCCAGTACGCTTAAGCAGGTTGGACAGATCTGCCGCAACATTGAAGCGGATGAAGTCCGCCGCCTGATCATTGAAGACAAGGTTCGTCCGGACGGCCGCGCCATCGACGAAATCCGTCCGCTGAACTCGCAGGTTGACCTGATGCCGCGCGTTCATGGTTCCGCCATGTTCACCCGCGGAGAAACGCAGGTTATTTCCTCGACGACGCTCGGCGCGCTCAATGAAAACCAGATTATCGACGACGTAACCGAAGTCGATAACAAGCGCTTTATGCATCACTACAACTTCCCGCCTTACTCCGTAGGCGAAACCGGACGCATGGGTTCTCCAGGACGCCGTGAAATCGGTCATGGTGCCTTAGGCGAACGCGCACTGTCCAAAGTTCTTCCTTCGGTAGAAGAATTCCCGTACACGATCCGTACGGTAGCGGACGTTACCGAATCCAACGGTTCGTCTTCGCAGGCCTCCATCTGCGCCGGCACGATGTCGCTGATGGCGGCAGGCGTTCCGATCAAGGCGCCGGTAGCCGGTATTGCGATGGGTCTGATCATGGATGACGAGAGCGGCAAATACACCGTTCTGACCGACATTCAGGGTATGGAAGACCACTTCGGCGATATGGACTTCAAGGTAGCCGGAACTGAAAACGGAATTACCGCTCTGCAGATGGACATCAAGGTCAAAGGCATTACCCGTGAGATTTTCCAGGAAGCCCTCGCACAGGCCAACAAAGCCCGCAAGGAAATTCTGGCCAACATGCTCGCGACCATTCCGGAACCGCGCAAGCAGCTCTCGCCGTATGCACCGAAGATTGCCCAGATGAAGATTTCCGTAGACAAGATCAAGGATGTCATCGGACCGGGTGGCAAGATGATTAACCAGATCATTGCTGACTGCGACGGTGTCAAGATCGACATTGAAGACGACGGATCCGTAGTGATTTATCACAAGGATCAGGCAGCCATCGACAAGGCGGTTGCGGCGATTAACGAAATCTGCCGCGAAGCCAAAATCGGCGACGTGTACGAGGGCAAGGTTGTCCGCGTGGAAAGCTATGGCGCCTTCGTCAACCTGTTCGGAAAAACCGACGGCCTGCTCCACGTATCCAACATCAGCTGGAACCGCGTAGAAAATGTGGAAGACGTTCTCAAGATCGGCGATGTGATCGATGTCAAAGTCACCGAAATTGAAGACGGAAAAGTCAAAGTCTCGGCCAAAGCGCTGCTTCCTAAGCCGGAAGGTTATAAAGAACCGGAACGCAGAGGTCCAAGAAATGACCGCGGCCGCAGACCAGGCGGAAACGGAAGACGTCCGGATAATCGTCATGGCGACCATCACGGCGATCATAAAGACCGTCCCGCAGCGGCCGCTGAAACCAGCGAAACCCCGGCGGAATAAAGTACGCAAAGATCAGAAGCTCACCCTTCTGGTCTTTTTGTTTTGTACATATTCGAAAGCCGAAGAGAGACGGGCCGCTGTGCTAGAATAGACAGGACAGAAAGAGTGAAAAAAACAAAATGAATTATCGTACTCTTGCGAATCAGTATTTTGATTCCTTTAAAAAAGATCTCAAAACCCTTGTTTCCATCCCTTCCGTCCGGGATAAGGAACATGCGAATACGAATGCGCCTTTTGGTCCAGCCGTTCAGGATGCCCTGGAAACGATGCTGGCCATGGGAAAACGGGACGGTTTTGCCACCAAAAACTTTGACGGCTATGCCGGAACGATTACCATTCACGATGCCGGACCAGACGCAGAAAGCGTCGGCATTCTCGGTCATCTCGATGTTGTACCAGCCGGCGACGGCTGGACGCGTCCGGCTTATGATCTGACGAAGGAAAAAGGCTGGCTGTTTGGCCGCGGCGTTCTCGATGACAAAGGCCCGCTGCTGGCGGCGTACTATGCCATGAAAATTTTGCACGATCAGAATGTAAAGCTGAATAAGACCGTGTATCTGATTGCCGGAACCGATGAGGAAAGCGGCATGGAAGGCATCGACTACTACCTGAAAAACGGCGGTCCGATTCCGACGATGGGATTTACCCCCGATGCGGATTTCCCGGTCATTTACGGCGAAAAGGGAAACATCCATATGATTCTCGAAAGCGATGCGCCCACGATTATTTCTTCCATGACAGCCGGCGAGCGTCCGAATATCGTCATTCAGAACGCGTCTGCCGTTTTGAACACGAAGGAATTTGATCCCGCGCTTTTCGATTTCTATCTGCGTACCAACGATCTGAAGGGTTCCTATTCCATTGAAGACGATGGCGTGCATATTTACATGATCGGCAAGCCGGCACACGGCTCTACGCCTTACCTTGGCAACAATGCCGGAGTACATCTGTTCAACTACGTTGGCCAGGCGTATAACGACGCGCTCTCCAATGCGATGTATGCCCTGCTCAAGGACTGGAAAGGCACTCCGGAACACATCGATATCGACGGCCTTTACATGGGCTTTCTGACGATGAACCCGGGCCAGATCGAAATCAAGGACGGTCACGCTTCCGTTCTGATCGATATCCGCTATCCAAACGATACCACTCCCGAAAAGGTTCTTGCCGGCTTTGAAGAAGCGGCCAAGGAAAGTCCGGTCGACATGCATGCGAAAATGGTTTCCGCAGGCAAGCCGCTTTTTGTAGACCCGAATTCCAGACTCGTAAAAGATCTGATGCAGTCGTATGCCGACTACACGGGCGATACGTTCTCCCCGGCCATTACGATTGGCGGCGGCACGTATGCCAAGCACTTTGACAACTTCGTAGCCTTTGGCCCTGAAAAGCCGTGGGAAAAAGCACCGGCCGATCTGCACGTCGGCTCGATTCATTCCGCCGATGAAGGCGTATCCGAAGACGCACTCGAAGAAGCGATCGCCATTTACGCGGATGCGATTGAAAGGCTGGCTTCCTGATGCGGATGCGCCGCATTCCCTGGGCTGCTGACTATCTTACTACATCGCCCTCGCGTGTTCATGCGCCTGAGCAGAACAAAGGAAACTGGAATTCTTCGAAAAACGGAAAGCTCCATCTCGAAATCGGCTGCGGCAAAGGCGGCTACTCGGCCGTAATGGCCGCGCTGTATCCGCAGGATACGTTTGTGGCTGTCGAGCGCAACGAAAGCGCTGCCGGTCTGGCCGCGAAAAAATTCGATGAAGCCGGCGTGTCCAATCTGTCGCTCGTATATGGCGACGGCGCGGATCTGTCGCAGTGGTTTGCGCCGGGCGAGCTCGATATTATTCATCTGAACTTTTCCGATCCGTGGCCCAAAAAACGAAACGCCAAACGCCGTCTGAGCGCGCCCGGTTTTCTCGAACAGTACAAAACGGTTCTGGCCGATAACGGTCAGGTCATTATGAAAACCGATAACCAGGCGCTTTTCGAATACTCCCTGCCTGTGTTTGCGCATGCCGGATTCATGCTGGAAGAAGTCAGCGTCGATTTTCGAAGAGAAGACCATCCGGAAGATCCGCTGACTGAATACGAAGAAAAATTTGTACAGGCCGGAAACCCGATTTATCGGGTCATCTGGCAGAAAGGCTAAAAAATGAAACAGCTTCATACCCCGACTGAAGTGAAGAACGCCATGCAGCAGAACAAGCCTGCTGTTCTGGCGTGGTCCGCCGCATGGTGCCCGGACTGTGTATACCTGAAAACCTTTATCGATAAGATTGTCGCCGACAATCCGGAATTCGATTTTTATATGCTGGATCGCGACGAACTGCTGGATCTTGCCATTGAGCAGGAAATTCTCGGCATTCCGTCCTTTACTGTCTTTAAAGACAGCAGGGAAATCGGACGTTACGTATCCAAGGACAGAAAAACCCCGGAACAGATTCAGGCGTTCCTCAATACGTGCAAGGAGGCTTAACTATGGGAATTAAAGACATGATGAAATCGTTCCTGTTTGAAACCGTCGATTCCATCGAAGACGATGACGAAGATGTCGTCGAAGAAACCACCGAAGAACCTGTTGAAGAACAGCCTGCAGCTGCAGAGCCTGTTTCTCCTGCGGTTCACGAAACGCCGGCGCCAGCCGTTCAGCCAGCCGTGCTCGAACCGGTCACTCCAGCGGAAGTGGACCGTCAGGCTAACGATTTCCTGGCAAGCACCTCCCGCAAGCCGGAATCTTCGCTCTTTGCGGGCGTTGAAGAGACGCTGAGTCCTTCGACAAACAGCAGCAGCCAGACTGCCAGAAGCCATGCGAAAAAAACGGAAGCAAAAAAAGCACCGGCCCAGGCGCGCAAAGGTGCTTCCCGCAAGGATAAAACCGCCTTTATTGACTACTCTGCCGTTCTTTCTCCAATTTTCGGAAACCTTCCCGAAGATCAGAAAGATGTGGACGCCGTACACGATGCGATCAATCTGCCGGAACCGCAGGATCACTCCGACATGATTCAGATCATCTCGCCAATGTACGGCACAACTCCAAAACCGAAAAAGCGCGCCCCGCTTGGCGAACGCCGTTCCGCTGCTCCCAAAGCCGCAGCCGAAGCGCCCGCTAAGGAAGCCGAAAAAGCCGCACCGGCGCATGAGGCAGCGCAGGCTTCCGCAGCGGCGCGCACAAACACAAACCGCACGCGTCTGACGGATGAGCTTCTCAGCAATGCCGCAGCCGCTTCGAATACCCATTCCAAACCTATGGATCTTGCCGCCTATCTTTCGCGTCCGGCAAGAACGTCTTCAAAGGACGGCGATAAGGAATGAATTATTTCTTTACCGGCATCAAAGGAACCGGCATGGCCGCTCTGGCCGAAATCCTTGCCGATCAAGGCAATGAGGTGCGCGGCTCCGATATCGAAAAATACATTTTTACCGAAGACGGACTGAAAGAGCGCGGCATCGAAATTTATTCCTTCGATCCCGCCAATATCCAGCCGGGCGATACCGTGATCGCCGGTCTCGCGTTTGAAGACGATCATCCCGAACTCGTTCAGGCCAGAGCCATGGACGATGTGAAAGTGTATCGCTACAACGAGTTTTTAGGCCATCTTCTGGAATCCTACAATTCCATCTGCGTAGCCGGCTGTCATGGCAAATCCACCACGACTGGTCTGCTCGCGCACATTCTTTCTGCGTGGGAACCGACCGGCTATCTGATCGGCGACGGAAACGGCCATATGCCTGCCGATGCGAAGCATTTCGTTCTCGAGTCGTGCGAATTCAAGCGGCATTTCCTGGCGTATCATCCCGACTACGCGCTGATCACCAATATTGAGCTCGACCACGTCGACTACTACAAAGATCTTGACGACTACATTTCCGCCTTCCAGAGCTTCATTCGCCAGACGAAAAAAGAAGCCGTCATCTTCGGCGACGACCCCTGGCTGCCCGGACTGGACTATCCCATTCCGTATGTCAAATACGGTCTGAACGACGGCAATGACTATCAGGGCGTCAATCTGGTGCAGGATGAACACGGCTCTACGCTAAGCGTTCTGTACAAAGGTGAGAAAATCGTCGATCTCATCCTGCACGAAAGCGGATTGCCTTTCGTATGGGATTCCCTGGGCGCATTCGCGCTGGCGCATCAGCTTGGCATGCCGGCCGATCAGATTGCGGCACAGATCGATTCCTTTAAGGGCATCGCCCGCCGTTCTGTGATTGAAGAAATCGGCGAAAACGTTCTTGTAGACGATTACGCGCACCATCCGACCGCTATTCGCGAAATGATCCGCGGCATGCGTCATCGCTATCCGGATAAGAAGATCGTCGCGCTGTACAAACCGGATCGCTATTCCCGTCTGGAGTATTTCCTGGACGGCTTTGCCGATTCGCTTAACGAAGCGGATGCGAGCGCCGTACTCGACTTTGATTCCAATATTCATCCGGAAAACGATTCGATCAAAGTGACCATTCAGGATCTTCTCGATCGTCTTGAAAATGGCCGTCTGCTGGAGATCGATGAAGTAAGCGCAAAGCAGCTGCAGGATCTGGGCCCCGCGGTTTATATCTTCATGTCTTCGAAAAACATTTATCTTCTGAAGAATCTGCTCAAAAAGCGCCTTCTCGAAGCCGAATAAAGTCCGCCTCAAACTGGATTTACATGCGAAAATCCGTCGCATTCCGCAGGGAATGGACGGATTTTTTTGAGGCGCTCAGTGAGCAGGTCACAAGAAGGCGCCTTCTGAATTGATCGATGGTATATTTGATTAATAACATATCCGTTTTAGATTAATGCGTTTAGTATTTCTTTATTTTCCATTCTGGAAAACGACTGAATCTGGAGCCAATCGTCAAAGAATTTCTTTACGTCATCGAACAGAACACTGAATCTTTTCAAAGTTCAATGAAAAGTTTTCATCCGTAAGAATGAATAACGTCATCAGTGCTATAATTTGAACGAATTGAAACATCTCAAAACGGATCAGACAGAGAAAGGAATTGTATGACAGTAAATCTTGATGTTCTGATGTATCTGGCCAGAATTGCCCTGGCGATTGCGGGTGTCATCGCTCTGGTTTATCTCGCGATGCTCTTTAAATCCGTAATCGACACCATGAAGACCTTTTCCAAAACTCTGGAAGCCGTCAATCGGGATCTGGTAAAACTTGAGTCTCCTCTGAACACGATCGGACAGGTATCCAATACGGTCGATCAGGTTTCGGATTCAGCCAAGAAGGCCGCCATGGGAGCCATCAAAGTTTTCTCAGAAGGTACAACGCGGCTCGGATCCAAAATGAACCAGAAATCCGAAGGCGTTAAGCGCAAATCGACCCGTCCAGAAACCGAGCCGGATGTGCAGCTGGAAAGTCAGTCTGCTCCTGCAGCCGATTTCCAGCCGGTCGGCATCGTGAAAGAGGAAGTCAGCGCCATCGTCACGGAAGAAAGCCAGACCCGGCCTGAACAGAAGGACTGAACGGCCAGCACAGGACGCCAGTCAACAGACGTCCAGTCAGTCCAGAATTGTTTCGAACCAGGAAAGCCATGGAGGATATGTAATGGAAGACGAAAAGAAAACAGTCGATACAGAAGAAGTAAAAGCGACTGAAACGGCTGAAAAAGAACCAGCCGATACCCCCGAACTGCCAGATGTGCCAGAAGAAGAACTTCTCGAAGCACCGAAAGAAGAAGAACCGGACGAAGATACAGAAGCCAAGGAAGATGCAGCACGTACTGCAGCCATTGACGAAATGGAAAAAGCCACGCAGAAAGCACTGGATGCCATGCGCGAAAAAGACAATCCGGAAAATGCCAAAGTCGTGGACGATGCGGAAGAAGAAGCCAGAGAAATCTTTGATGATTTTTCCAAATGGATGAAAGACAATACGCAGCCGGAACGCCTGAAAGCGGAATTCAAGGGCGTATCCGAGAAAATCGCGGAAGTACTCGAAAACGCGCGCAAATCGGCGATCGCCGTTTCCCAGAGCGAAGACTTCAAAAAGACAATGGAGTCCGGAAAGAACTTCGTACTCGGAACTGCCGGCCTGATCGGCGACGGTCTGAAATTCGGCTACGACAAGCTGATGGAAATCCCGGAACTGCGCAAGATCTCAGATAAAGTCAATGACAAAGTCGACGATCTGCGCCACAGCGAAACGCTTCGCAGCGCGGTTGACCGTTCCGAAGAAGGATTCAACCAGTTCACAAACGCACTGTTTAGCGGCATCAAGTCGTTCTTCACTCAGCCGGAAGCCAAAGAGGGCAAAGAAGACAAACACGATCTGCCGGATCTGCCAGAAGATACAGATGGGGAATAAGCAATGAAACGGATTACAATTTACGATGTCGCCAAGGAAGCGGACGTATCCCTTGCGACCGTGTCCCGTGTTATTAACGACTCCCGCGTAGTCCGCGAAGATACCCGTCAGCGCGTACAGGAAGTCATTGAAAAGCTCGGCTATAAGCCCAATGCAGTAGCGCAGGGCCTCGCTCTGTCCAAGACGACGACGGTTTCGATTGTCATGTCGGAAAAGCTGCTCGCCTACAACGCCCGCATTCTCAACGGACTGATGGACGTAGCGCACATTTACAACTACAACATCATGTTCCACACGACATCCAAGGGCATTTCCAAAATGCAGGATGTCATCGAATCCATTATCAAGTCCCGCGTTGACGGCGTCATTCTGTTTAATGACAACTTCACGCAGGAAGAAATGGACGTACTCAACGAATACAAAGTGCCGATGGTCGTTGTCGGCAGCAAGTTTGAAGATTCCGAACACGAACACGTCGGCAACGTATTCGTTGACTTCGAACAGCTCGCCTACGATCTGGTCAAGGACTGCTTTGAAAAAGGCGTTACTGACATCGCCCTGATGGAAGACAAGCTCAACCTGTCCATGATGACCCAGATGAAGCAGGGCATTTCCCGCGCCTTTGAAGACGCCGGCATGACGTTTGAAAACTATCTGTCCTATAACGATACGTACAAGACAAGCTACGAGTATTTCTCGGACTATCTCAAGACGCACAAGCCGCATACGCTGAACATCGCCTTCCGCGATTCGCAGGCGATCGCCATGCTGAACGCAGCCAAGGAAAACGGCTATTCCGTTCCGGAAGATCTGCAGATTGTTACGGTACTCGATTCCAAGTATCTGCCGATGATGCGTCCGACGCTGAGCGCCTACAATGTGCCAGAATACGACATGGGTGCGATCGCGATGCGTGTTCTGACAAAAATGCTCGTCGGCCAGGACGGCCAGAATCTCGAAAAGATCATCGAGATCAAAGCCTCTCCGATTGCCAGAGAATCCACTCTGCCAAGCGAGCTCAAATAGTATTTCAAAAAATCCAAAGCAGGCTTCAAGCCTGCTTTTCGACTGTTCAGGGCGTTTCGTCAAAACGAAACAGGCTGAACAAATAATCAAACCGAAAAACGAAAAACCGAACCTCCCGGTTTTGAAATCCAGGAGAGGGATCGTTCGGTTTCTCAAAACGGCATACAAACGAATGTGGGGTAGAATGAAGCCATGGAAATTGTTTTTAATCAAATGACGGACCATCTGCCGGATCACGATTACGTAAAGGATTACCAGACGATCATGGAAAAAGCCGGACGGCTTATGAATCTTGACGACGATCTGGTCTGCTCCGTAATTTTTGTCGATCCCGAGCAGATTCATGAAATCAACCGCGACTACCGGAACATTGACCGGCCAACGGATGTCATTTCGTTTGCGATGAAAGATGACTCTTCCAATATTTTCATTGAAGAAGAAGAAAAAGAGCTGGGCGATATTTTTATCAATACCCAGGCAGTGGAAGATCAGGCCAGAGAATACGGTCATTCCGTACGCCGTGAGTCCTGCTTCCTGTTCTGCCACGGCCTTCTGCATCTTTGCGGCTATGATCATATGACACCGGTAGATGAAAAAGTCATGTTTTCCTTACAGAAAGACATCCTTCATGAAGTGGCTGATCAATAGATTTCGCTACGCCTTTTCCGGCGTTCGCTATGGAATGCTTCGCGATCGCAGCGTCCGCTTTCAGTTTGTTCTCGCCGCTCTGGCGATTGCGGCCGGGCTGATTCTGAAAATTTCCAGAAGCGACTGGCTGTGGATTATCCTGGCCGTCTGCCTGGTCATCATGGCGGAAATTTTTAATTCCTGTATCGAAAAAACCGTGGATTACATATCGGAAAAACGGGATCCGCGCGCCGGTCTGATCAAGGATATGGCCGCTGCTGCGGTTCTGATGGCTTCAGTCTTTGCGCTTTGCGCGGCCATGTTTATTTTTCTGCCGCCTTTTCTGGCCTGGTTTTCGTAAAGAAAAAACTTCTGGCTGGATCCGGATCAGTTCCGGTCTGCTTTAGAATGGAGAGTTTTGTATGGCATCTTTTAAATCTGGATTTGTGGCTATCGTCGGCCGGCCCAATGCGGGTAAATCGACGCTTTTAAACGCTTTACTTGGCGAGAAAATCGCCATCATGTCAGATAAGCCGAATACGACACGAAACAATATCGCCGGCATTCTTTCCCAGGACGCTGCGCAGTTTGTCTTTGTGGATACGCCGGGCATTCATAAACCGCAGCAGGAACTTGGACGCGTCCTCAATAAAAACGCGTATATCGCTATGGAAGACGCGGATGTCGTGGCCTGGATTGTCGATGGAACGCAGTTCTTTGGCTCGGGCGACAATTTTATTCTCGAACGTCTCAAAACGCTTGGAAAACCGATTATTCTGCTTTTAAACAAAGTGGATAAGATGTCCCGCGAAAATCTGCTTAAACGTCTGAACTACTGGTCCGGACTGTACGATTTTGCAGAAATCATCCCGCTCTCGGCTCTGAAACGCGAAAATATCGATGAAGTTCTGCACGTCTTCAAGGATTACCTGCCGGAAGGCGATCCGCTCTATCCGAGCGAAATGAAGAGCGACCACGGTCTGAACTTCCAGCTGACCGAACTCGTTCGCGAAAAGATCCTGCAGAAAACGCACGACGAAATTCCGCATTCCATTGCGGTTCTGCTGGAAAGCATGGAAGAAGTCAACGGCAAGGTTTACCTGTCCTTTATCGTCATCGTCGACCGCGACTCGCAAAAAGGCATTCTGATCGGAAAGGGCGGCGACATGATCCGCTCCATCCGCATGAGCGCCCAGAAGGACATTAAGGAAAAACTGGGCAAGCCTGTCAACATCGAGCTGTATGTGCGCGTGGAAAAGAACTGGCGCAATAAGGAAAACAAAATTAAGGAATTCGGTCTGGACGAACTCTCCGACGACTGACCGGTTTACTAGCTTCTGGTACAGACGACTCTGGCCAGAAGCTGTTTTCTTCTGGGCTTTTCCTGGGACGTGCAAATCCGGATAATAAGAGGCGTGCTGAGTACGGCAGGCTGCAAAGAAACGACATTGCCCTGCATTCTTGGCCGCGAGTCAGAAGGAGGAAAAACGCATGGAAGAAGAAAATCAGTTTTTTGAGTCGGGCGAAGCGCGCATTCAGTCCAGACAGGGGCTTGTTCTTTCCACAATGGACTACAAGGACAACGATGGCCTGATTACGATGGCGGATGAAAATGGAATTTTTAAAGTCTATGCCAAAGGCGTACAAAAGGAAACGTCCAAAAACCGCCGGCTGTTTCTGCCGTTTTCGCTTACCCGTATCGCTTACGATCCGAAGTATTCCCGGGATTTTCTGTTTCTGATCAACGGACAGGTGATCGAGTCGTACTGGAAAAATTCGTCATCGCTCGAATACCAGTGCATCAACCAGATCCTGACGTCCCTGATTCTTCGGCACGACAGTACACCCGAAATTTATTACGATCTGCATTCGTTCTGGCAAAAGGCGCAGGAAGGCGAAATCGCGGATGCCCGACTGGCTGCGTGCAAGACGATGATCGAAATTCTTCGTGAAGCAGGCGTTCTGATGAATGTGGATGAATGCACCGTCTGTTCGAGAACGGACCGGATCGCAGGCGTGTCCATCGAAACCGGCGGATTTGTCTGTCTTGACCATCTGGGCGAACACCAGCCCTGGCCCAAGGCAGATCTCATGCTGCTGCGTCGACTGACGCGCTATCCGTTAGAAAAGCTGTATCGTCAGGATCTGCGCCCGCAGGACGATCAGTTTCTGCTCTGGCTGATGGAGTGGTATCAGTACACGACCGACAGCCGTCTGCGCTCTCTGGATCTGCTGAAACAGCTGATCGAAATGGGTGATCGAAAGAAAGACAAAACGTCTTCGAACCAATGCCATTCGGTTTTCCGGATAAAACAATGATTTGAACCTAACCTGTCTCGGAAGTCGTACCTTCCTCACGGTGATATCACGGTGACGTTATCTTATTTGGATAAGTTTATCTTGTTTTTTGAATAATTTGGCGCACTTAAAAAGAGCTGCTGTTCAGTATCTCCAAAACAATCTTAGTTGTATAAGAAAATTATCTACATTATTCGGTGCTGATTTGAGTCCGGTTTTCTTTGAGTATGCCGATCAAAATACCTGCCTTCTTTGACCTGCGATTTATGCTTCCAGATCTGCCTGAGCAGATATTCTTCATCCAGGAACTCGTAATTAAAGAACTTTCTAAGAAGCTCAAAGGCGAACTTCCGGTTGAGGACCGTTTTCCGTTTTGGCTGTTTCCTGGGAGCGGGTTGATGAATCTCGCAATAGGTGACGCCTGCGCTGCAGAGATTACAAAAGGTCAGACGAGCCCAGATCTCCTGCTTAACCGCATCCATCTTTCTGGCATGAATAGCCTGTAAACCTGTCGAATATTTCAATTCCAGGAAGCCTGTCTCAACAGACCATCTGGATTTATACAAATCGCGGATGTCCTCAATCGAAAACTCAGATTCAGGGAGACTGGTTATGAAGTACGGATATGGTTCAGGTGCGCCGGGTCTGGTGTCGGTATGAAGTTTCACAAGTCGAATGGTGAAATTGCACTCGCCATTTGCGTCCAGACAGGATTTATCTTTTCCG
>NZ_CAPAEZ010000003.1:0-67849 GCF_948576815.1 uncultured Allobaculum sp. | reverse complement strand
TATCCCAAGGAGGCGGTCGAGAAAATACCCGTCTTTTATTTGACGCTTACGTTTCTTTGAAGGGATCGGATATCTGCTGGACGCCATTTGGGGCTTAAACGGACAGAAAGTACGGCCTGCACCCTGATCCGGACGAAAAAGCGGCCTGTTCGGTCGACTAAGTGTCCAGTTTGGAAACAATTTGAAAGGCGAAATGGAAACCCTTACAATGAAGTCACTCACAGGAAGGAAGTGGTTTTATGAAAAGCAATGTTGTTGTTTCGGTGCTTGTTAATGGGAATAAAACCGGGCTTTCTTCCGGATTAAGCTGGGACAGTGTGCAGTAGGGTCTTTTGACCTGAAGCCATCTGGCCCGGCTTTTTGATACCAGAATTATAGGAGGATTTACAAAATGGATCAGAAATTCAATAAGGTGTTCTGGGATGCATGCGCAAATGGCGACTTCGCAATGGCAGTCGGCCAGATCCGCACCGGAGCTGATGTAAACTACGCCAACGGAGACGGCAGAACCGCACTGATGCGCGCTGCCAAACGTGACCGCAAGGATATCGTTCAGCTGCTGATCGATAACGGTGCAGATGTAAATGCAGCTGACAAATACGGAAAAACCGCTCTGATGGGCGCAGCCAAAAAAGGCAACCGCACAATCTGCAAGGCGCTGATCGAAGCCGGTGCTGACGTGAACGCAAAAGATGACAACGGCAGAACCGCACTCATGCGTGCCGCTCTTCTCGGACAGGATCGCTGCATTCAGGTTCTGCTCGATTCCGGCGCAGAAATCAACGCCCAGGACGAAGTCGGCCGCAGCGCACTCATGGAAGCCTGCATCGCCTTCAAGCGCGACACCATTAACATGCTGCTCGAGCGCAACGCCGATGTGAACCTTTTCGATAATAACGGCTGCACCGCTCTGATGCGTGCGGCATACGGCGGATATCCTTCGCTCGTAGAAAAACTGATCGTTTACGGCGCAGACAAGGATATGGCCGATAAACAGGGCAACAAAGCGATTGATTATGTACGTGAACACTGCAGAGCCCAGCTCGAACCCATGCTGGAAATGTAGACGTCTGAAAGGAAAAAATAATTATGAGAGACTATAAAAGCAGCGAAGTCCGCAACGTCAGTGTCGTCGGCCACTCCGGCGCAGGAAAAACATCCGTTCTGGAAGCGATGCTTTACTACACGGATGCAACGGAACGCTTTGGAAAAACCAGCGAAGGTTCTTCGCTGATCGATTTCGATGCAGAAGAAATCAAGCGAGGCATCTCCATTTACACTTCGATCGTTCCGATCGAATGGGATGAATGCAAAATCAACTTCATCGATACTCCGGGCTACCTTGACTTCACTGGCGAAAAAGAAGCCGGAATGGCCGCAGGCGATAACGTTCTGATCGTGGTCAATGCGAAAGATCCGCTCCAGGCTGGAACCCGTCTCGCCTATAAAGAAGCTGTTGCTTCCCATAAACCGACCATCTTCTTCATCAACCATCTCGATGAAGAAAACACTTCCTTCGACTCTGCTTATGCAGCTCTGCACGAAGCTTTCGGAAAATCCGTTATCCCGTTTGAAGTGCCAATTATTGAAAACGGCGAATACGTAGGTACCGTCAACATTCTGAAAAACAAAGCCTGGTATCATCATGGACCAAAAGCTTCCGACTCCGTCGCTCAGCCTGTTCCGGAAGAAATGGCCGATGAAATCGCCATGTACAAAGACCAGATCGCTGAAGCAGTTGCCATGGGCGACGACGATCTGATGGAAAAATTCTTCTCTGGCGAAGAATTTACCGACACGGAACTGACCAAGGGCGTTCGTATTGGCGTACGCAGCGGTGAAATCATTCCTGTATTCTCCGGCTCCGCCGTCGAAAGCCGCGGCATTGGCCGTCTGATGGATCTGATCATCACGTACTTCCCGTCCTATTCCGAAAAGGGAATCATCACCCTGGAAACGCCGGAAGGCGAACCCGTTGAACTGCTGACGACGGAAGAAGAAACCATGACCGCACAGGTTTTCAAGACGATCATGGACCCGTTCGTAGGCCGTATTTCCTACGTCAAGGTTCTTTCCGGAACGCTCGCTTCCGATTCTCAGGTTGTCAACGGCAACACCGGCAAACCGGAAAAAATCGGTGCGCTGTTCACCATTAAAGGCCGCTATCAGACCGCTGCCGGAAAACTCTTTACCGGCGACATCGGCGCCATCTCCAAACTGCAGAATACGAAAACTAACGATACACTCTGCGCAAAGGGTACCCGTCTGATCAATAAGCCGATCGTCTTCTCCGAAGCTCTGTACGGCCAGGCGGTTACGCCTAAGACAAAGAACGATGAAGACAAGCTCTCCACCGGTCTAAACCGTATTTCCGAAGAAGATCCGACCTTCCGCGTTGAAAACAACCCGGAAACGCGTGAAACCGTCATCTATGGTCTGGGCGACCAGCATCTGGATGTCATCGTCAACAAGCTGAAATCCAAATTCAAAGCGGAAGTTCTGCTGAGCGATCCGAAAGTTACGTATCGCGAAACGATCACCAGGACGGCCGTCGGCGAAGGCCGTCATAAAAAGCAGTCCGGCGGTCATGGCCAGTTCGGTCACGTCTTCGTTGAATTCGCGCCAAACCCGGATGAAGAAGAACTCGTCTTTGACGAAAAAGTATTCGGCGGCGCCGTACCGAAACAGTACTTCCCAGCCGTTGAAACCGGTCTGCGTGAAAACGCCATGGTCGGCCCGCTGGCCGGCTACAAGATGGTCAACCTGAAGACGACGCTGCTCGATGGCAAATACCACGACGTCGATTCTTCCGAAATGGCCTTCAAACTGGCTGCCCGTCTTGCGTATAAAGACGCAATGACCAAGTGCCGTCCGATTCTGCTTGAACCGATCATGAACCTGAGCGTTCGCGTTCCGGATGAATACACCGGCACGATCATCGGCGATCTCAATAAGCGCCGCGGCGCCATCCTGGGCATGGATCCAGAAGGCGATGAACAGGTGATCTCCGCACAGGTTCCGATGATGGAACTGTCCAAGTACGCCATCGATCTGCGCTCCATGACACAGGGCCTTGGAAGCTACACCGTTTCCATGGACCGCTACGATCCGGTTCCGGAAAACATCGCTTCCCGCATTATTGCTGAAGCAGCCAGGGACTAAATCCGCTTCAGGCCTGATCCAAATCTTTCCAAAACTTAACCGAAACAGCATGCCGAGCAGCCGAAAATTCCAGCTGCTCGGTTTTTGGCATACTCTCATTCGGATCTGAGGGAAGTCCTCGCCGGAAGAGGCGGCGGACCCGCGGATTTTTGAACGGTTTTGAATTTTCTGGATTTTCCAGAAGCTTTTTTGACCGATTCGTAAGAAAACGTGTCTATACTCTTTACGGGAATGAAGTTCTCCCTCGGGAAACCGGAACCGCTCATGCACAAATGCAGGCTGATGACTTCTGTGATTTTTTTTGAATCGCAGAAAGCATCAGCCTTTCTGCGTTTATGGAGGTATTTTATGTTAACGTCTCTGGCTCTGATCATCCTGATCGGACTCGCTTTCGCGAAACTCTGCGAACGGCTGCGGCTGCCGCGCATTATCGGCTATCTGCTCGCCGGAATCTGTATCGGACCCAGCTTTCTGAACTGGCTTGATCCGTCCATTCTTTCCATTTCAGCGGATTTGCGTCGCATCGCGCTGGTCATCATTTTGATTAAAGCCGGCCTGTCCTTGAATCTGAACGATCTTAAACAGGTCGGACGCCCGGCTCTTCTGATGTCCTTTCTGCCGGCATCCTTTGAAATTCTCGGCTTCGTGCTCTTTGCCCCAGCACTCCTTCATATCTCGCTGGTCGAAGCCGCGCTAATGGGATCGGTGGTCGCCGCCGTATCGCCTGCTGTAGTCGTTCCGCGCATGGTGACGCTGATGGAAAAGCGCTATGGCACATCCAAAAGCATTCCCCAGATGATCCTGGCCGGCGCGTCTCTGGATGACGTATTTGTCATCGTGCTCTTCAGTACGTTTTGCGATATGGCCCAGGGCGGCAGTGCGCAGCTGTCCATCTTTTTAAGCATTCCCGTCTCAATTGTTCTTGGTCTTCTTTTAGGCGCCGCGTGCGGCTGGATGCTTTCCAAATACTTTACGTGGCAAAGCCAGAAGGGAAGTGCCGTTCCTGCCGAACGCAAAGCCATTCTCGTTCTTGGTCTGTCCTTTTTGATGCTTGCGGTGGAAGCGCTGATCAAACTATACGTGTCGCTCTCCGGTCTGCTTGCGGTTTTGAGCCTGTCCATGATGGTAGCCAGAGACAGCCAGAAAGAAATTACGCTTACGCTTCAGAAGCAGTTTGGAAGCCTCTGGACCGGAGCAGAAATTTTCCTGTTTGTGTTGGTCGGCGCGGCGGTAGATGTGCAGTACGCGGCCCTGGCTGGTGCACGGGCTGTACTGATGATCGGCATAGCCCTGATCTTTCGGTGCGTGGGCGTTTCTCTCTGTCTGCTTCACACGCATCTCAATAAGAAGGAGCGTCTGTTCTGCATGATTGCCTACCTGCCAAAAGCGACGGTGCAGGCGGCAATTGGATCGACCGCCCTCGATCTGGGTCTGTCATGCGGTCCGATTGTGCTTTCGGTAGCCGTTCTTGCCATTCTGATTACAGCACCGCTAGGCGCCATCGGTATGGATCAGACGTATTTCCGCCTGCTTTCTCACGATGAAAAACCGAAAGAAAAACCGGAGGCCAGCGCTGCAGACGGTAAGAAGCCAGAAGAATCTTCCGCAAAAGCCGTTTTCCATTCGTGATGCAGACAGGCGGATCCGTCTGTCTGCGCAGCGAGCGGTTTCCATTTTGACTCTCGGCCATTTTTCTGAATGGTTAGGAACGAATCCCGCAAAATGCCGGGACAGGACGGATTTTCCAAATTCCTCTTTCTCAGCGCTATACTGATCCTCATATGTCCCGACATTCGGACGGCTTCTGCTTTTCCCCCGAAACAGCCGTTTGCGATCGAGTCTGGGACAGAGCGAAAGAAACAGAAAGAGAGGAGAAATCGGTCATGAAGACACTGAAGTATTTTCTTTCCTTTTATAAACCGTACAAAGGCGCGATGATTCTGGATCTGGTCTGCGCATCGATTCTGTCTCTGGTCGATATTGCCTTTCCGGCCATTCTGAGCGCGTTTACCGCGAAAGCTGCGGGCATCTCCGGTCCCGCGCTGCTGAACTGGATGCCGTTGGTCATTCTTGGACTGCTCGTGCTGTACGGCATTCGAACGGCCTGCCGCTTTTATGTCGCGTGTCAGGGCCACAATACCGGTGCCCAGATGGAAAGCGACATGCGCAGAGATCTGTTTGATCAGTACATGAAGTTCTCGCACGCCTATTACGATCAGGTCAATACGGCGACGCTCAGTTCCCGCATGGTTTCGGATTTGATGGATATTTCCGAAATGGCGCACCACTGCCCGGAAAACCTGCTCATCGCCTCGGTGAAGCTGATCGGTTCGTTTGTGATCATGTTTTCGATGAACCTGACCCTGTCTTCGATTTTGCTGGTGATCACGATTCTGATGGCCATTACCGCCTGGAAGCAGAACCGGCGCATGAAAGAAACGTTCAAGCTTAACCGCGTGAAAATCGCCGGAATCAACGCGTCGCTGCTCGATTCGCTCGAAGGCATTCGCGTTGTAAAAGCCTTTGGCAGCGAAAAGCAGGAACAGAAGAAGTTCAGAAAAGCCAATCGCGAATTTCTTGATTCCAAATTTCAGAACAACCGCGTCATGGGAATTTACTACAGCTCGAACTACTTTTTTCAGGGACTGCTCTATACGGCCGTCATCGGTGCCGGCGGCTATCTGATTGCGACTGGAAAAATGCAGGCGGCAGAACTGGCAGCCTTCGCTCTTTACGTCAACGTGTTCATTGGTCCGATCGACATTCTTCTTGAATTTGCGGACAGCCTGATGAAAGGCTTCACGGGCTTTCGCCGCTTTGAAGAAGTCATGGAAACGAAACCGCAGATTACCGAAAAGCCCGATGCCAGATCGCTTGAAAATGTGAAAGGCGACATCGCCTTTGATCACGTTTCCTTCCGCTACGATGACGACACGCCGGTGCTCGATCAGGTCAGCTTCGAAATTCCTGCCGGCGGCCGCTACGCGCTGGCTGGTCCGAGCGGATCGGGAAAATCGACGATCTGTTCGCTTATCCTTCGCTTTTACGATGTGACCGGCGGAGCCGTTCGCATTGACGGTGTGGATATCCGGGATCTGACGCTCGAGTCTCTGCGCCAGCAGATCGGTGTGGTGACGCAGGATGTCTACCTGTTTGACGGGACCATTGCGGACAATATTCGTTACGGAAAATGGGACGCGACCGAGGAAGAAGTCCTGGAAGCGGCACGTAAAGCCAGCCTGGCGGAATTTATTGAATCGCTGCCCGATGGACTGCAGACGCGTGTCGGCGAAAAGGGAACCCGTCTTTCCGGCGGACAGAAGCAGCGTATTTCGATCGCGCGCATTTTCCTGAAAGATCCGAAAATCGTCATTCTCGATGAGGCGACTTCCGCACTCGATAACGAAAGCGAATACTACATCCAGCAGGCTCTTGAAAAGCTGACCGAAAACCGGACGTCGCTGACGATCGCGCATCGTCTTTCTACGATCGAAAACGCGGATCGCATTCTTGTCGTAGATGGCGAGGGCATCAGCGAAAGCGGAACCCATGAAGAACTGATCGCGCAAAACGGTCTGTATGCGTCTTACGTCTTCCGCCAGTTCGGCCCGCACGAAACGCATTAAGCGCAAAATCATTTTGAAACGACGAAACGCCGTATCCTCGCAGAACAGGGATGCGGCGTTTTTGAATGCTCGAAAATCATGCCAGGGTCCTTTGGAAAACGGAGAAAAAAAGGCTGTGCGCCTCTCCTGCAAATACAGGATCGGTTGCACAGAGAATGCGTCTTACTGTTCTTTCTTTTTGGGAGCAAAAGGGGACTGGGCCGATCGGCGGGCACCGTGTCCGGAAGCTTTCATAGAGGAGCGCTTGAGCATGGACGATTCCTTCTTCTTTTCGAGAAGGGCTTCCTGCTCCTTTTCGGCTTTCTTTTCCTGGTTTTTCTGACGCTTAAGATAAATCAGCAGCCACACCGTGGAAAGAATGTCTGTGAAAAAGCAGAGCTGAACGACGCCGGCGGCAATGGCTTTGGAACGGTCGAGCTTTTTCGCCTTGACGAGCTGAACAAGAAGCACGAAGACATAGGCGGAAGTGATGCCTAACAAAATCCAGGAAAAGGCTTCAAACATAAAGTCGCTCGTCGCCCGTTTCATTAAAATATTCAGCACGATTTCCGGAAGCAGAGCCGTCTTGGTAAAGAGAACATCGATGAGCGTGGAAATGGGCGGCAGCCCGGATGTCGTCGCCTTCCAGATCAGACAGGCTGCGGTACAAAGCATCATCAGAGCGAGAACGCAGAGCAGGATGGGTGCAAAGGACTGCAGCGCGAAGAGATAGAAGAAGTGGGCGCTGGCGGCCATTCCATACAGGAAAAACGCGCAGAAATTCTTTTCCGAAGAGAGCGCATACACCAGCATGAGCAGACAGCCGGTAATCAGACACGATACGCACAAAATCATCATTTCTGTGCTGGTGACAAAGCCGACAAACAGCGTACTGATCACCAGCAGGATCTGCGCGAGATAATACAGGATTTTCTTCATGATCCAATTCCTTTTCTAAACAAAGCGGCAAACCGATTTCCTGAGTATCCGAAAGCATGCCGATCGTTTCGGCTTCGCAGGCCGATCAGGCTCGTTTCGTACAGGCTTTAAAGACGGGGGAGAGACGGCGGTTATTTATCGGAAGACGGGGCGGTTCCGGTTTCTTTTGGCAGAGCCGGCGTGTCTTTGGTCTTGCCGCTTTCGATGGGCAGATCGATTTCCTCCAGATCGCTTCCAAATTTTTCTTCGTCGAGATCTTCACTGTCTTCGAGATCATCGAACAGATAGGCGCAGAACAGGTCGTACGTTTTTTTGGAGCGCGTGGAAATCGTCACGCTCATCCCGCTGTCGGGATGCCGGCAAAACCATCCGCTGACCGCCAGAACCGCAAAGGGGCCTTCGGGCAGGTAAGGCGCAATTTCATTGCCGATCGAGGGTAGGGAAACCGACGTATAGCCCATATGAAGCGCCCGCTCGAGAATGGCATCAATGAGCTGGTGAAGCGATTCTTCCCGGATCACCTCCGGCAGAGCGGCGTGAAAAATGGATGCCGAGCGGCCGATTCCGGAAGAGGTGACCACGATCTGACCGGGTTTGGGCGGCGTCAGTTTGGCACAGACGCTGCGCAGCGCTTCGCCCCCGCGGTCAAAAATGAGTTTTGGATCGTGCTCCGTTTCTTCAAACGGATGCTCAGCAATATTGGCGATGACATCGCAGTCCTGATCGCACACTTCGCCATAGTTGATGTACAGCGAACACGAAGCAGAACGGCCATCCTCATTGAGTACGAGCGCCAGCAGTTCATGCGTCAGCATGGCGGAAAGATCCCATGGGTTAAGGATCAGCCCTTCGCAATCCGGATCTTCCAGAGCGGCACGGAAAATTTCTTCCGCCTTGACGGGTCGATATTCCGCGGCGGGCCCTTCCTGATCTTCTGGAACCGTCAGAAAGGCGCAGTACGCCTGTCCGCCATGTTCCAGATCGACTTTTCGAAACAGTTCCTTTTCCGGCAAAAGATACATTTCCAGATCCAGCGGATCCACTTCATCGAGCTCGCTGGTCTGCGAGGTAAGAATCGGCACATACAGCAGCGTCTGTTCATCCACGGCTCTTTGAAGAAGCGAAATAAAATTCCAGTTGGCTTCCTGGCTGTGATCGAATTCGAGATTCAGACCGGCTGCGAGAATCTGATCTGAAAGGGGAGCCGGTTTTTGGCCTTTCAGACGGTCCAGACGAACTTTCATATATCTGTATAGTATGGCAGGGGCTTCTTCAGACTGGGCAAAAAAGCCCCTGAAGTCACGCTCGAAAAGGATTTAAGAAAACAGAAAACAGTATAGAAAACAGTATAAGGATCAGAAAATGCACCAGATGGTAGAGAAGGCAGTTCAGAATCAGCGTTCGTCAGAGAAATCGGAAAATCTCACAGTGTTTTCTATGAGAAAGCCGGTTTGGATCACTGGAAAACTCGGAAAGCTCTATTGCAGACAGGGGGCATTAGACTGAAAAAAGCGGTCAAATATCATGCGTTCAAAAATGAATGAAAGCCTTTTCGAAAAAATGTCTTTTCTGAAGAAATCTGTGTTTCCCGGCATATTGCAATTTAAAAATGGATTGACTATTGTTGAACAGGCAAATGCGCAGCCGATCATCCGGACGGCCAGCGAGTCCACTTTGCCGACAGCCGGTTCAGGCAGAAATTCTGCCGCAAATTTACATCGTATTCAGCATTGAAACGAAAGTTGAGGAAATTTGTTACATGAAAAACAAACAGAAAACCCGGAATATGGCTTTCTTCGCCATGTTTCTGGCCATTGAGCTCATTCTGACGCTCACACCGCTTGGCTATATCCGCATTCCCGGACTGGCCATCACCCTGCTGCATATCCCCGTTGTGGTCTGCGGAATTCTCATGGGTCCCGGCTGGGGCGCAGCGCTCGGTCTTGTCTTTGGTCTGACATCCATCTGGAACGCGACCATGCAGCCCTCGATTACTTCCTTTGTCTTCTCGCCGTTTGTTACGGTAGGCGGCATCAGCGGAAACTGGACATCCCTGATCATCGCTCTGGTTCCGCGTATCCTGCTTGGCGCCATCTCCGGCTGGCTGTATGAACTCTTCGCAAAGAAGATCAACCGTCCGCTGTCCGCGCTTCTTGCGGCGGTCATCGCCACCTTCTGTCATACTCTGATGGTTCTCGGTCTGATCGCTCTGCTCTGGGGCAATCAGTATTCCGCTGCGATCGGCATCGCGCCTTCGGCGCTGCTGGCGTATCTGGGCATGGTCATCGTCAGCAATTCTCTGATGGAAATGGCCACTGCCGGAATTGTTTCCATGGCTCTGGCTAAGGCGATTTCTCCTTCGAGAATGTCTTCGCCGGCTTCTTCGCACGCCTGAAAAGACCAATAGAAAACCGGCTGAAATTTAAATAGAGCAAAGAGTTCATCAGAAACGAAATCCGTAAAAAAGCGAAAGCTGGACCTTTCGCAGCGTTCTGTCCAAAGAGGAAAAAGATTTCCTGAACACAGGGAAAGAAAAAACGATTCTGGATTGTTACTGATCTCTTTGCCAAATCCAGTATTTACACTCGTATATACCCATTCAATTTACCCATTCAAGACGCCTGAAACAGGGCGTCTTTTTTTCGCTTCCTTCCCGGCAGCCAGGTCAGAAAGGGAGTGAATTGATTTTCATTGACGAAACCAGACCGGGATTTTAAGATGATTTTAAACATATAAGCATTTGCTTAAATGATTAAATAACAGAAAGATAAAGCGTTTAATCCATCTTTCTTTTCTCAGTGGATTCAAATTCCAGAGGCAGATGATCCCCAGTCAGGGCCTGTGTGATTTGCTTCATAAAAGGGAAGAGAAAGAAAAGAAACACAGAAAGGAGACAGTGCTATGGCTTTACAGAACGTGCTTAAAACGTGTTCCGATCCGATTAATCGACAGATTCTGGATCTGCTTCGTGAGCAGTCCATGAACGCCGGAGAAATTGCCCGTCATTTTTCCATTTCCGCAGCAGCCGTTTCCCAGCATCTGAGCGCTTTAAAGACGGCTGGTCTTGTCCGCTGTGAGCGCAGCGGCAAGTTCCTGGTGTATGAACTGAACGCCTCCGTACTGGAAGAAGCGGCGATCTGGATCCAGTCGCTGCTGAATACCGCACCGGCAGAACAGATGGATTCGAATTCGGTTCCCTCCGAAAGTTCCGCTGCGAAAATCTGAATCGGAAAGAGAAAATGGAAAAGGCCAAAATTCCCAAAACGAAACAAAAGGAGCTTCTTTTATGAAAAATGCAAATTCCACTGAACCCCATGCACCGGCTTCGCTTACCCGAGGCAAGATCGCCTTTTCCATCGGCCTCTGTCTTCTTCCTCAGCTTGCTGGCATCTTCTGTCTCTCTTCCATGCCCGCTCAGATCCCCATCCACTTTAACTTTCAGGGAACGCCGGATAACTGGATTTCTTCCTCGCTTTTCTTTTTCGGATTTCCCTGGATGTTTGTCGCAGCGGACGCCTTCTGTCTTGGAACTACGTTCTTCTTCAAAAAAAGGCAGCGCCCAGTCTCCGTCCATCGAAAACCTGCTTCTGCTGACCATTCCGTTTATTGAACTATCGTATATATCGGCATCCTGCTCTTTATGAACACAGACGCCTTTCGGATCACAACCTGGATCAGCGGTCTGATCGGCCTTCTTCTCGTGATTTTGGGAAACCTGATGCCAAAAGCCAGACAGAACAGCTATTTTGGCTTTCGAACGCAAAGTACGCTTTCTTCCAAATCCGTATGGCAGAAAACGAACCGTGCAGCCGGATATGCTCTGACGCAGCTTGGCGTGCTGACGATTTTTGCGGCGTTCACTTACAATGAAGTTCTCATGTTCGCCCTTCTGATCGGCGGAAGTCTGCTCGTAACCATGGGACTGTCGATTTACGCACACCGATTAGCGGACCGGGAAAGCCAGAAAACAGAATAGGCGGCCGTTCCGAAAGAAAAAGATCCTTTTTCTGGCGAATCTGCCTGCAAGCTTCCTTGCTCAAAAAGTCTCTTTGCGTAAGCCGACGGACGAAAACGCATTCTTCGAATCGCCTGCAGTTGTTGATAATGCAAAAGGAGTCAGAATTCTGCATTTGTTTTGTGATAAAATTTCTCTGATGAGAAATATGTAGACAGAGGAGGATTTTCTGCATGTTAAAAGGAATCGCCGCCTCAGCAGGCGTATCTTGCGCAAAAGCGTACAAACTCGTTCAGCCTGTTGTGGTCATTGAAAAACGCACAGACGCTGATCCGGCAGCTGAAATTGAAAAGCTGGATGCGGCTCTTCGCAAAACCGTATCCGATATTGAAGGCGTAAAGGCAAGGGCAGCCAAACGCCTTTCCGATGAGGAACTGGCCGTATTTGATGCCCATCTGATGATGGCAAACGACCCGGAACTCTCCGGACAGATGAAAACGATGATCCAGAACGACAAAGTCAATGCGGAATACGCGGCGGATGTCGTTTCCAAAAATATGATCGCCATGTTCGAAAGCATGGATAACGATTACTTCCGTGAAAGAGCGGCAGACATTAAGGACGTTACGTTCCGTATGCTCTGCAACCTGCTCGGCCTGGAAATCCCGGATCTGAGCAGCATCAGCGAACCGACGATCATCGTTGCACACGATCTGACCCCGTCGGACACTGCACAGCTCAATGAATACGTAAAAGGCTTTGTTACCGAAATCGGCGGCAAAACCAGCCACTCCGCCATCATGGCCAACTCGCTTGAAATCCCAGCTGTTGTCGGAACTGCCGGTGCTCTCGATGCGATTAACAACGGCGACATCATTGGCCTCGACGCCATCGATGGAGAAGTCTTCGTCAATCCGGATGAAGAAACGACCGCTGCACTGAAGAAAAAAGAAACCGAATATCTCGAAGAGAAAAAAGAACTCCAGATTCTGATCAACGCCAAATCGATCACGACCGACGGTCATGAAGTTGAACTGGCTGGAAACATCGGAAACGCAAAGGACGCTGAACAGGTTATTACCAACGGCGGCGAAGGCGTAGGTCTGTTCCGTACCGAGTTCCTGTACATGGACAACGATCACTTCCCAACGGAAGAAGAGCAGTTCCAGGTATACAAACAGGTACTCGAAACGATGAAGGGCAAGAAAGTCGTAGTCCGCACGCTCGATATCGGCGGCGACAAGCGTCTGTCCTACTTCGAATTCCCGGAAGAAATGAACCCGTTCCTGGGCTACCGTGCCATCCGTCTGTGCCTCGATCGCACCGACATCTTCAAAACCCAGCTGCGTGCGCTCTGCCGTGCTTCCGTTTACGGCAAGCTCTGCATCATGTTCCCGATGATCGCTACGATCGGTGAATTCCGCGATGCCAAAGCCATCTTTGAAGAATGCAAAGCCGAACTGCTCACGGAAGGCGTAGCCGTATCGGATGACATCCAGGTCGGCATGATGGTCGAAATCCCGGCAGCTGCTGTACTCGCGGATGAATTCTCCAAATACGCAGACTTCTTCTCGATCGGTACCAACGACCTGATCCAGTACTCCATGGCTGCAGACCGTATGTCCGAAAAGGTTTCCTACCTGTATCAGCCGTTCAACCCCGCCATCCTTCGTCTGGTCAACATGACAATTCAGGGTGCGCACAAAAACGGCAAATGGGTCGGCATGTGCGGTGCCATGGCCGGCGAACCCAACGCCGTTCCAATCCTGCTCGGTCTCGGACTCGATGAATTCTCCATGTCGGCTACCCAGATTCTGAAAGCCCGCAAAATCGTCAACGGCCTTTCCTATAAGGAAATGCAGACGATGGCGCAGAACTGCCTGAATCTCGATACCGCCAACGAAGTTCTCGACTACGTGAAAAAAGAAGTTTCCAAATAAGCTGTACGGTCCGCGTGCTTCAATGCGCCGATTGTACTGAACCCAAATGGAATGTTTTAAGCCCGTTCGGCGATTTTGTAAGATTCGTCCGGACGGGCCTTTTCGTATACTGGTAAGCAGGGACAGTTCGCCAGCGGTTTTTGAACCGATGGGACGTGACCCTGTCCATAAAATGAAAAATGCGCAGAATTCTGCGCAGGAGTTAACTGTATGAACAAAAAAGAAAAAGCAGCCCGGAATGTCCTGATCGGCGGATGCATCGCATCGGTCATCGCCGGAATCGTTCTCTGGCTGACCCTCTCTTTATCGACCGGTCTGATCGTTGCCGGCGCCGGTCTGGTAGCCAGCGGCCTGCTGGCTTCCTTCCTGTTAAAAAGCGCATCCAGAGGCGGCAAGCCGGAAGAGACGAAGCTGGTCGATCGAAAAGTCATCGAAGAAGCGGCGAAAAAAGTTCGTAAGACGTCTCCAAAATCGATGAAAAAGGAAATGCGCGACTTGACGACGCAGTGCGAGCGCATGCTGCAGAAAGCGGAGCTTCTCGACAAAACGCTCAACGAACAGTTTGGCTCTTCCGTAACGACCAAAGCCCGTTTTGCCTCAATCATCAACGGCGTCTATACGCTTTATGCACAAAACGTAAACGACATCATCCATCGCGTGGAAATTTTTGATGAAGACGGCTATGAACAGCTGCATCGCAATCATGAGCAGTATACGGACGCCATTAAACCGTATGCCGAACAGATGGACGCCGTTCGTAAGGAAATTGCCGAAAACGAAGAAATCCTTTCGCGCATCGACCGGCTCCTCGCCGAGCTCAATAAGCTCTCCGGCAGCGACGCTTCCTTAAAGACCCTTCCGGAAATGGAAGAGCTCAGCGATCTGATTGCGCAGACGCCGCTTTACCGCCAGCAGAACTGAGCGGCTGTATGCACAGGTCAGGCGGTTGTCAAAATCGGCATCCGCAGGCGGTATGGATCGGCAGGCAATACCGATCCGTTTGGATTTATGTCACAATACGTTTGGATTTATGTCACAATAATTGATAAGACACACCCGTATGGGACAAAGGAGATATGAAGAATGGCTTTCAGCATGAATGTAGATGAGCTGGATAAGGAAAAAGTCACCGAACAGCTGGATCCGACTCCCGAGCAGAAAACCGCACTTGGCAGCATGGCTGCGGCCAATGCGAGCGAAGTAATGCAGATTAACCTCGATTCTCTGGACGAACGCCGCAGCATCGCGCAGACGATCGAATCGTTTGGCGAAGACGTCGTCGAAAAATCCGCCCAGAAAAACAAGATTCTGGAAACGACGCTCGGCGATCTGGCCAAAACCGGCAGCGAAGGCAGCAAGGTCATGGAATCGCTGGCCATGCTCAACCGGGAAATGAAGGAACTCGATCCGTCCGGCATCAATTTCAATAACAACGGCATTTTCGGCCGCATGTTCAACCCGGTCCGCAACTATTTCCAGCGCTATGAAAAAGCGGACGCGCAGATCGAAGAAATCCTGAAGTCGCTCGATGAAGGCCGCAAAGCGCTCGTCGCCGATAATACGACTCTGGAAATCGAGCAGGTTTCCCTGCGCGATCTGACCGTCAAACTCGGCAAGCAGATCGAACTGGGCATGCAGATGGATGAAGCGATTACCCGCGAACTTGAACAGGCCCAGGTCAACAACGAAGATCCGGAAAAAATCAAATACATTCAGGACGAAGTGCTGTTCCCGCTGCGCCAGAAAGTCATGGATCTGCAGCAGATGCAGGCGGTAAACCAGCAGGGTTATTTCGCCATGGAAATCGTTCGCCGCAACAACAAGGAACTCATCCGTGCAGTCGACCGCGCCAAGCACGTAACGGTATCCGCGCTGCGTACCGCCGTAACCGTAGCTTCCGCTCTGTACAACCAGAAAATTGTTCTCGATAAAGTCAAACTGATCAACCAGACCACCAACGATCTGATCCGCTCGACTTCTGTCATGCTCAAGCAGCAGGGCGCTGATATCCAGCAGCAGGCGATGGAAGCCAACGTATCCGTAGAAACGCTCAAGGAAGCGTTCCGCAATACGTACGAAGCGCTCGATGCGGTGGAAAGCTATCGTGAAAAGGCACTCCCGCAGCTCAAAACGCAGATCGATGCCTTCCGTGAACTCGCCGACGAAGGCGCAAGACGCATGGACCGCATTGAAACCGCGAAATCGTATCGCGAAGGTCTCGAAACCGATCCGAAAATCCAGTCCCTGCCAAAACTTCCGGAATAAGAACAGACGCGGTCAAAACCGAAGACAGAGAAGTTTCTGCATTTCGTTTTGAATCTGCGAAAACGTTTTAAAGACCATCGAAAGCCAGACGTCAGCCGAAAGGGAAGGCGTCTGGCTTTTTACAAGCCGGAATCTGAACAGCGCTGAATCGCGCCAGTGATAATCATCGGCTTTATATAAAGTAAATACTCGCCGGATTCATGCATGTTCAAAAATGAAACCGCAATGAACAGCCGAAGAAAAAGCGAAGGAAAAGGGAATTTCAAATCCAGGCAAGATGGTCTATGTAAACGAATGTAAATCCTGTAACAAAAATGTAACGAAGCATCCGAAAATGAGCGATTCCCATAAAAAGTGCTCAATCTTCTTTACAAGCGAAAGATGGCGGAGTACCATGCAAACCATAAAGAAACCAGCAAACCGATGCGGAAGAGATCAAACAGAAAAAGGGATTAAAGCGAATCCGGGAGGGTGCAAGCCGGAGAATTACCGTTCTGCAAATGGACTTCCAAGGGCGATGTGAATTCAGTAGCAAAGCCGGGCCTTTCCCGTTACAGAAAGTAGAATGTGTTCGCATTCGATGAGAGGGCGTCAGCCAATACAGGTGGTACCGCAGAAAATTATTCTGTCCTGTTTCGAAAGAGGAAAACTCTTTTGGAACAGGACTTTTTGTTTAATACGGGAAGTCCGATTGTCGAATCCAGTCAATCAGGAGGAAATACAGATGAAACGAACAACAACAGCGAAATTTGCGAGTGCTGCCCTCGCGGCGTCCCTGCTTTTTGCAGGCTGCTCCTCTTCCCCAAACAGCGCGTCCAGCAGTGCCAAAGGCTCCAGTACAGCCGCTGCTTCAAACGAAAGCTATCAGATCGGACTGGCGCAGCTGGTCGATCACCCCTCTCTCAATACGATTCGGGAGGCCTTCCTCGATGAGCTTGAAGACGAAGGCTACACCGATGGCGAAAATGTCTCCATCAACTACCAGAACGCGGCCGGAAAGACATCCAGTCTGGATTCCATCATGTCGAGCTACAAAGCCGACGGTTCCGAAGTCATCGTAGCCATCGCTACACCGACGGCCATGAGTGCCCAGAACTACTCCACCGAAATTCCAGTCGTCTTCTCCGCGGTCTCCGATCCCGTCGGCGCAGGCCTTGTCGAATCCCTCGAAAAACCAGGCGGAAACATTACTGGTACAAGCGACGAAGTACAGGTTGAACAGATCGTCGATCTGATACTTGAGCTTTCCCCGGAGATTCATAAAGTCGGCGTTCTCTACAATACCGGCGAAGCCAACTCCGTATCCAATGTGAAGCGCTTCAAGGATTACGCCAGGGAAAAAGGACTCGAAGTGGTTGAACGTACTGGAACCGACAATACGACGATGCAGCAGGCAGCCGTCGAACTCGCTTCTTCTGTCGACGCCATGTTCTCGCCCAACGACAACACGGTTGCAACCGGAATGGCGTCTCTTGGACAGGTTGCTGCCGATGCCGGCATTCCTTACTATGTCGGCGCGGATTCCATGGTACAGACCGGCGGCTTTGCGACGGTCGGCATCGACTATGAAGAACTTGGAAGAGAAACCGCGCGTATGACGATCGATGTTCTCAACGGAAAATCTCCAGCCGACATGCCGGTCAAAGTGTTCAAGGACAATCTGAACATTTACGTTAACGAAGAACTCCTCAATAAGCTTTCCGAAAACGGAAAAACCAAAGTAGCCCTCCCCGAAGATCTTTCCGGCAAGGAAAATCTGAAAATGGTCACTTCCTTCGAATAAAAAAGAAGTCATACTCGCGGCAAAGCGTCTTAACATTCCAGACGACACGCTCGTAAGCTGTCTCGAACAGGAAAAACATTTGTCTCAAAAGGCACGTCTAATAGAAGTACACAGAAATAGAAATACATAGAAATTCAGGAAATCTGCTGACCGCCCGAATCCGGGCGGTTCAGTCTGTAAAGAAAGGAACCTATGACTGCAGATCTTATTCTCAATGCCGTCCAGCTCGGTCTGATCTTCGCCATTCTCTCGCTTGGTGAATACATCACCGTCAACATCATGGACAACCCGGACCTTACGGTAGACGGTTCGTTTGTAACCGGAGCTGCCGCCTGCGCCATGATGACGCTCGCGGGCCATCCAGTCCTCGGTCTATTTGGCGCCCTGATCGCCGGCGCCCTCTGCGGATGCGTCACCGCATTTCTGATGACCAAAATGAAAATCCAGCCCCTTCTGGCCGGCATTCTGACAATGACCGGGCTGTATTCGATCAACCTGCGCATTATGAACGGCTCGCCGACCGTCAACCTGTTTTCCGGCGGCAAACCGGCGCAGACGCTCTTTTCCAACCCGTCGACAAGACTTTATGTTCTGCTTGCGGTTGTCGTTCTGATCATCGTCCTTCTGGCTTTTTTCTTTAAAACCAACCTGGGTCTTATGCTTCGCGCCAGCGGCGACAACGAACAGATGGTCCGCTCGTCCTCGATCAACACCTCCCGTATGAAATTTCTCGGTCTCGGGCTGTCCAACGCGCTCGTCGGTCTTTCCGGCGCCGTGCTCGCGCAGTTCCAGAACTTCGCAGACATTTCCGGCGGTACCGGCATGCTCGTTCTCGGTCTGGCCGGCATCATCATCGGCGAAGCCATTTTCCGTCCGAAAAACGTCACTATGGGTCTGATCGCTTCGGCGATCGGCGCCATTCTGTACCGAATTCTTTACACGATTGCGCTGCGTCTTGGCTTTGCGGCCAGCGACATGAACCTCGTTTCCTCGATTCTGGTTGCTCTGACGATCTCGATTCCAGCGATCCAGAAATACATGAAAGGACGGAAGAAAAATGCTTGAACTTCAGGACGTTTCGGTTCTGTTTAACGAAGGAACCACACTGGAAAAGAAAGCGCTCGATCACGTGAGCGTCACCATTCATCCCGGCGAATTCGTCACGATTCTGGGCAGCAACGGGGCCGGAAAGTCGACATTCTTCAATGTGATCAGCGGCAATGCGCCGGCGAAAACCGGAAAAATTCTGCTCGACGGAAAAGATCTGACGAACGAACCGGAATACGTTCGCTCCCGCAGCATCGGCCGTCTTTTTCAGGATCCGAAGCAGGGAACGGCACCGCATCTGACGGTGGAAGAAAACATGGGTCTGGCCATTTCCTCAGGCCGTAATCCGTTTGCGATCGCGGTCGGCAAAAAGCAGGAAGCCGAGTTCAAGTCTCTTCTCGGCCAGCTCGACATGGGTCTTGAAGATCGTCTGAAAACACCGATCGGCCTGCTTTCCGGCGGTCAGCGCCAGGCGGTTTCTCTGATGATGGCCGTTGCCCATCCGCCAAAGCTGCTTCTGCTCGACGAACACACCGCCGCGCTGGACCCCGTCAGCGCCAAAAAGATTCTCAAGATTACCAACGACATTATCGAACGCGATCACATTACCGCGCTGATGATCACCCATAACCTGCGCGACGCGCTTGAAAACGGAAACCGTCTGCTGATTTTCCAGGACGGCAAAATTAAGCATGACTTTTCCGGAGAAGAAAAGGCGCGCCTGACCCTCGAAGATCTGATTCACCTTTACGATATTTAAGGCTTCGCCTGGGTTCATTTTTCCATCTTGTACGGGTACGATCTGCAGTACATTTGTTCTTAAACGGACAGCCTCTCCTTTCTGGATGGCTGTCCGTTTTAAATGACTGCGGATCGAAAGCATTCGAAACCCGACGAAAATTGAAAGAAGATTTGTATAGCCCTGGGGATTTCGGCTTGTGTTTCCGATTGAAATGTTTACACTACTTATTAAATGCAAAGAACAGAAGGAGTACCTGCTCGCGGGACATGCAGAGAGCTTTCGGTTGGTGAAAGAAAGCCAGAAGCAGCAGGGAAGGTAGTCTGGGAGCAGCGGCTCTGAACTGTACAGTAGGAGCTGACGTTTTCGCCGCGTTAGGCTGAGCGGTCTTTCGATACGAAAAGACAATGAAGGTGGTACCGCGGGGTTTTCTCGTCCTGAACAGGAAGAAAGCCCCGCGTTTTTTGTTTTTGCATTCGGTTTTACTCCGGATTCATTTGCGGTGCAGGAGACAGTGCCGCAAACCCGCGGCCGGATCGTGTGATCCGCCTGGAGAGATCCGTAAAATAAAAAATTCAGCAAGGAATAGAAAAGGAGCTTGAGCGATGAAAGAACTTTCCAAGAAATACGATCACAAGCTGGTAGAAACGCCCGAAACCTATTCGAAATGGATCGAAAAAGGGTATTTCACAGCGGGTGACGCATCCAAAATCCCGTATACGATTGTGATTCCGCCCCCAAACGTAACCGGCAAGCTGCATCTCGGTCACGCGTGGGACAACACGCTGCAGGATACCGCGGCGCGCTATAAACGTCTGAAAGGCTACGATGTACTGTATCTGCCGGGTATGGACCATGCCGGTATCGCCACGCAGGCGAAAATCGACGCCCGCCTGCAGAGCGAAGGCATCAGCCGCTATGATCTCGGTCGGGAAGGCTTTTTAGAGCGCGCATGGGAGTGGAAAGAAGAATACGCTTCCTTTATTCGTCAGCAGTGGGCGCAGATGGGTCTTTCCCTCGACTACAGCCGCGAACGCTTTACCCTCGATGAAGGTCTGAACAAAGCCGTAAACAAAGTGTTTGTACAGCTGTACAACGAAGGCCTGATTTATCAGGGCGAACGCATCATCAACTGGGACCCGCAGGCGATGACCGCGCTCTCCAATATTGAAGTTATCCATAAGGAAATTCCAGGCAAGATGTACTACTTCAAGTACACCGTGCAGGAAACCGGAAAAGAACTCATTATCGCGACGACCCGTCCGGAAACGATGTTTGCCGACCAGGCGATTTTCGTTCACCCGGATGACAAGCGCTATTCCGATCTCGTAGGTCTGCACGCGATCAACCCGGCCAACGGCGAAGCGCTGCCGATCATGGCCGACGACTATATCGATATGGATTTCGGTACAGCCGTCATGAAATGTACGCCGGCTCACGACCCCAACGACTTTGCTCTTGCGAAGAAATACGGTCTGAAAATGCCGATCTGCATGAATCCGGACGGCACGATGAACGAACTGGCGCATAAATACGAAGGCATGGACCGTTTCGAATGCCGCGAAGCGCTGCTCAGGGATTTCGAAGCCGCCGGTGTTGTCGATCATATCGAAGACCATCCGCATCAGGTCGGCCATTCCGAACGTACTGGCGTCATCGCCGAACCGTATCTGTCAAAACAGTGGTTCGTAAAGATGAAGCCGCTGGCGCAGGCGGTTCTTGACGCACAGAAAACGGATGAAAAAATCAGCTTCATCCCATCGCGTTTTGAACACACCTTTACGCAGTGGCTTGAAAACATTGAAGACTGGTGCATTTCCCGTCAGCTCTGGTGGGGTCACCGCATCCCGGCCTGGTTTAATAAGGAAACCGGTGAAATTTATGTCGGCGAAGAAGCGCCGGCGGATCCGGAAAACTGGACGCAGGACGAAGACGTTCTCGATACCTGGTTCTCTTCCGCCCTCTGGCCGTTCTCCACGCTGGGCTGGCCGGATATTACCGAAGATTTCAAGCGCTACTATCCGACCGATCTGCTCGTTACCGGCTATGACATCATCTTCTTCTGGGTCGCACGCATGGCCTTCCAGGCGCGTCATATGACGAACAACCGTCCGTTCAAGGACGTTCTCATTCACGGTCTGATCCGCGATGCGCAGGGCCGCAAGATGTCCAAGTCCTTAGGCAACGGCATCGACCCGATCGATGTCATCGACGCCAAAGGCGCCGACGCCCTTCGCTTCTTTTTGTCCACCAACTCCGCTCCCGGTCTCGATACCCGTTTCGATGAAGCCAAGATCGACAAGGCCTGGAACTTCATTAACAAAATCTGGAACGCGTCCCGCTACGTACAGATGCAGATGGACGGAAAACCGGCAGCCGATCCGGATTTCAAAAAGCTTTCCGAAGCCGATCAGTGGATTCTGGCCCGCCTGAACGAAACGATCGACAATGTCGAACGCAATCTCGACCGCTACGAAATGGGTCTGGCCGGCAATGCGCTCTATAACTTTGTCTGGAACGATTTCTGCTCCTGGTACATCGAACTCTCCAAGGCAGCGCTCAACTCCGAAAATCCGCAGACGCGTGAAAACACCGTCGCCATTCTCGTTTACGTTCTGCGCGCCATTCTGATTCTGCTTTCTCCGATGATGCCGTTTGTGACCGATCACATTTATCAGGCACTCGAACTTGGCAAGGACAGCATCAACGAAGAATCCTGGCCCAAAAAAGTCGAATTCTACTCCGATGAGAAAACGGTTCGCGACATGAATCTGATCCTGTCGTCGATTGAAGCCGTTCGTGAAATCAAGACGCAGTACGGAATGAAACCGCGCGAAGTCATTGCTATCGATGTCGTAACGAGCGATGGAGACCGCTATCCGCTCAGCAACGAAGGAACGGCTCTGCTCGAAGGCATGGCGAAAGTCACCCTCACCCCGGTAGAAGCCGGCGACGATACGCTCGTCCGCGAAGTGGACGGCGCTCTGCTCCGTACGCCGATGGCCGGTCTGATCGATGTCGAAGCCGAAATGGCCAAAGCGGAAAAAGAAGTCGCCCGTCTTGAAAAAGAAGTAGCGCGCGGCGAAAAGATGCTTTCCAATCCAGGATTTGTCAACAAGGCACCGCAGGCCAAGATTGACCAGGAAAAGGAAAAACTCGAAAAGAACCGCTCCTCCCTCGAACAGGCCCGCAAAACACTTGCTGATCTGCAGGCCAAAAAAGCGGCGTAGTCTGCCGGTTCTCATTTTCAGCACCGCAAAATAAAATCAAAAAAATCAAAGATCTTCCCCAGCCCAGGTGCGGCCGAACGGGAAGATCAATTTTCGCTGAATCTATTGAAGAAGATGATAAAGTGCGCAAATCGTATATATTCTTGTCCTGTCCAAAAAAGTGGGTGTTCCTCTGCGCCGTTTTCAATTTATACTGAAAGCGTATTCAGCATTTTTAATGGGACTTTCGAATTGGGGAAAGTCCCCACATCTATAAGGAGGAAACTGCTATGTACACGCTTGATGCAGAACATGAAGCGATGCGCCAGAAAGTTCGTGCGCTTGGCGAAAAATCCATTCCGTCGATCGCCATGCAGCTCGACGAAAATAATGAATTTCCAAAAGCCTTTGTCGGCCAGATGAAAGACGCCGGCCTGATGGGCATTCCATACGAAAAGGAAATGGGCGGCGCCGGACTGGACGCGCTGTCCTATGCGATCGCGGTGGAAGAACTCTCCCGCCTCGATGGCGGAATCGGCGTTATTCTGTCCGCTCATACGTCTCTGGGCACCTGGCCGATCGCGGAATTCGGTACGCCTGAACAGAAAGAAAAATACCTCAAGCCGCTGGCTTCGGGCGAGAAGCTCGGCGCGTTTGGTCTGACCGAAGAAAACGCAGGATCGGATGCCGGCGGAACCGAAACGACCGCTGTCAAAAAAGACGGATATTATTTGTTAAACGGACATAAGATTTTCATCACGAACGCTCCGGAAGCCGATACGTACGTCGTATTCGCCTCGACCGATCCGTCCAAAGGAACGCGCGGCATCAGCGCCTTTATCGTCGAAAAGGGAATGGAAGGCTTCACCTGCTCCCCGCACTATAACAAGATGGGCATCCGCTCTTCCTGCACTGCGGAACTGAACTTCAGGGATGTCAAAGTGCCGGAAGAAAACCTGCTTGGTCTTGAAGGCCAGGGCTTCAAAATTGCGATGGCTACCCTCGATGGCGGCCGCATCGGCATCGCCGCGCAGGCTCTCGGCATTGCGCAGGGCGCCTATGAAGACGCGCTCACGTATGCCAAAGAGCGCGAACAGTTTGGCGCGCCAATCGCGGTAAACCAGGGCATTTCCTTCAAACTCGCGGATATGGCGACCCAGATCGAAGCCGCCCGCCTGCTCGTCTATAGGGCCGCTGAACTGAAACAGAAACACGAACCGTATTCCACAGCAGCTGCCATGGCGAAACTTTTCGCCTCGGATATGGCGGTTAAAGTGTGCGATGATGCGCTGCAGATTTTCGGCGGCAGCGGCTACATGAAAGGCATGGGTGTCGAACGCCGCTATCGCGACGCCAAGATCACTCAGATTTACGAAGGTACCAACGAAATTCAGCGTGTTGTTATTGCCTCCGGCATTCTCGGCCGTCTGAAGAAAAAAGACGCTGGAAAACCGAAAGCGGATGCGCCAAAACAGCCGGAAGGCCGTAAAGGCGTCATCATCGATGAACTGAGCGATGCCGCCAACGCCCGCAAACTGGCGACCATTCTGAAATCTTCCTTCGATTTCAAAAACCGGGAAGATCTCAATACGCCGATCGAGCATGCACAGAAAATTCTCGCCATCGGTCAGGGCGCGGAAACGAAAGAACACGCGGATGCGGCCATCGATGTGGCCAGAAATCTCGGCCTGGCGATTGCCTCCAGCCGCCCGGCAGCTGAAGTCCATCACTTCACCAGCATGGATCGCTTTGTTGGACTGTCCGGTCAGAAGGCCAATCAGGCAAAACTGTATATCGCAGCGGGCATCTCCGGTGCCAAGCAGCATTTGAAAGGCATCGAAAAAGCCGGTATGGTTGTCGCGATCAACACCGATCCAAACGCGCCGATTTTTAAAAACGCGGATTACGGCATCGTAGGCGATATGAACGTCATTCTTCCGCTGCTCGAAAAAGAGCTGGGCGAAGAAGAAAAGCCGGAAAAGAAGCTCGACGTTTACCAGTGCACCCTTTGCGGATACGTTTACGATCCGACCGTCGGCGATCCGGAAAGCGGGATTGCCCCTGGCACAGCCTTTGAAGATATTCCAGAAGACTGGTCCTGCCCGTACTGCGGCGCGGCCAAATCGGACTTCGTAAAAATTTCCTGATCCGACAAACCAGAACGCTCTCTCGATCTGTTTTCCTGAGTAAAAAGGGGAAATCGAGACATACGTGAATTGGATGTTCGGTTTAACGAACGCAAACCTCCTCTTCGCTTGCTTCATGCTGCAAAGGGGAGGTTTTTTCTGCGGACTGGGAAAGAGAAAATCGACAGATCTTCACCAATCGAACATCCAGCTGGATCCATTTGAACGTCAGGCTCTCAAAAGGAAATATCATCGTCCGCCTTTGTCGGCCCAGGCAATGTTAAAATATCGATATGAAATCTTTTGTTCTTGATGCCGCCAAAATCGAACCCGGCCTGAACGCCGTTCAGTTTTTTCAGCATTTTTATCATTTGAAAGACGAAACGATCGCCTCGATCAAGCGCACGCTGTTTGAGATGGAAGAGACAATGATTACAGAAGTCTTCAACTGGCCCGTCGATCATCCGGCCTGGAAGGAAATCAGTCTCGTTCTGGAATCCATTCAGCAGCACTCCCCAGATTTTTACGTGATCTGGGGACCGGAGACGATCAATGCCAGAGACTATCTTCTTACCAGAGAAGAAGAAGATTCCAAAGCTGAACTGACCGAACCTGCAGACCCAAAGACGGCGGATTTTTCCAAGATGACTGCGGAATGCAAAGTTCCTGAATAAGCCAGCCCCGAATAAGCACAGTCCAATACGTAAGCCCAATACGAAAGAATAAAGCGCACAGTCTCGAAACTGTGCGTTTTCTTTTTGGCCTGTCTGCTCGATCCAAATCGAATACCGGAACTTTCGCCCAAAGAAAAACGCAGAATTCAGACGAATCTGGATTCTGCGTGAAGATTGTGCGAATCATTCAAAATTGAAAAACGGTTTGCGATCAGTCGTTTTCTTTGGCCTGTGCGGACATCTTTTCGCGATACAGGTTCCGGCGATCCTGTGCGGTCAGTCCTTTTTTGCGCAGACGGATCGCATCTGGAGTCACTTCGACGAGCTCGTCATCGTTGATCCACTCGAGCGCTTCTTCAAGGGAGAACACTCTGGGCGGAGTCAGAAGCATGGCTTCATCGCGTCCGGAAGAACGGATGGCGGTCAGCTTCTTGTTTTTGAGCGGGTTGACGTCCATATCGATGTTTCTGGACGATTCACCGATGATCATGCCTTCGTATACTTCGGTCTGCGGGGAGATGAACAGGGAACCGCGTTCCTGCAGGTTCCAGAGGGCATACGTCATGGCTGTACCGGTATCGGTAGAAATCATGGCGCCAAGCATGCGCTGCGGAATTTCGCCCGCATACGGGATATAGCCCGAAATGCGGCGAAGCAGGGTACCTTCGCCATGCGTATCGTTGATGAACTCGGTGCGGAAACCAAGCAGACCGCGGGTCGGCGCATTGTACGTCAGGCGCACATAGCCGTTTTCTTCGTCCATGTTTACCATCGTGCCCTTGCGCAGGTTGAGCTTGGAGATGATGGTGCCGGAATATTCCGACGGCGCGATGCAGACAACTTCTTCGACCGGTTCCACCTTCTGGCCGTTTTCATCGCGGTGGAGAATGACTTCCGGCTTGGAAACCGCAAGTTCATAGCCTTCACGGCGCATGTTTTCAATCAGGATGGAAATGTGAAGTTCGCCTCGTCCGCTGACTTTGAAGCAGTCGGCACTTTCTGTCGGTTCTACTTCCAGACCGACGTTGACTTCGAGTTCCTTTTCCAGACGTTCCTTAATGTTACGGCTGGTTACGTATTTTCCGGAACGGCCCGCAAACGGGGACTTGTTAACGTGGAAGTTCATCGAAAGCGTCGGTTCTTCGATTGGAATGTGGGGGAGAGCTTCGATGCATTCGGGATCGCAGAGCGTATCGCCGATGGAAACGTCCGGCATGCCGGAAACAACGACGATATCGCCGGAATGGGCTTCGTTGACCGGAGTACGGGAAAGTCCCTTGTAAACAAAGAGATTGGAAATCGTTTCCTTTTCTTCCAGACCGTTCTGGTTGGTGCGAATATAGCTGCCGCCTTTTTTGAGGGTACCGCGGGTAATGCGTCCGATGCCCAGACGGCCGATATAGTCGTCATAGGCCAGAGCGGAAATCTGCATCTGAGCCGGTTCCTCGTCGCGGTCCGGATAAACCGGCGTATGTTCGAGAATGGTTTCAAACAGCGGTTCGATATTTTCCGAAGGCTCCGTTAAAGAGCGGGAAACGCGTCCTTCACGGGCGACGCCGTAAAGAATCGGGAAGTCAAGCTGTTCGTCAGTCGCGTTGAGATCGATAAACAGGTCGTACACTTCATCCACAACTTCTTCGGCGCGCTGGTCTTTCTTATCAATTTTATTGATCAGAAGAATCGGCTTCAGGCCGACTTCAAGCGCTTTGGAAAGGACAAACCGTGTCTGTGGCATCGGGCCTTCCGAAGCGTCAACCAGCAGAATAACGGTATCGACCGTTCCCATGATGCGCTCCACTTCACTGGAGAAATCCGCGTGACCCGGTGTATCGACAATATTGATTTTGACGCCGTTGTGAATAACGGAACAGTTTTTTGAATAAATGGTGATTCCGCGCTCCCGTTCCAGAGCGTTGGAATCCATGACACAATCTACAACTTCTTCATTATCGCGGAAGACATCGCTCTGACGAAGGAAGGCATCCACCAGGGTGCTCTTGCCGGCGTCGACGTGGGCAATGACCGCAATATTAATAATTTTTTCTTGATCTGACATTCGGTCCTCTTTCCATTTTCAGGATAAACGTATGATTTCATGCGGCGATCAGTCAGATTGGCCGTAAAAATCAAAAGAATTATAGTCCGGGCCATAGAGGATTTCAATTCGCACTCCCGGAAGCCTTTTTCACTCCATTTTGTAAGGGGATCCACTTTTTTAAAAGGGAAGGGTGCAGTCTTAGCCAAAAATGAGATAATGAAAAAGTTCAATAACATTTTAGCCGTCTGTATAACGCTTATTTTGCCTCTTCGTCTTTTTTCGCTCGGTTCGGGCGATTTACCAGTCGATGGAAAAGTCGGATACGCCGATAAAAAAATGACAGGCAGGTCGATAAAAAAGAGATATCGACAGAAAAGAGAAATGTCGATAGAAAGGGAAGAAGGACGGCTTCTGGAAACAGGATGGTGTTTTATGGAGATAAGATACTTTAAGGATTACTCCCGTTATCTCGATCGGGATATGGAATTTAAGATGTACGGAGATTCGGGCATTCTCTGCCTGATCATTCCGTGTCAGGACGGCCGCTTCTATGAATGGGAAGACCGCAAGATGTTTGAGCTGATGAAACCGTTCATGGACGAGGGAAGAGTCCAGTTTGTGACGATCGATACGATCGATAAAGAAACCTGGTCGGACTACGGTCCCAGCGATCACCGCATGTATATGCAGGAAAGCTGGATCAACTACATCGTGAACGAACTGCTGCCTTCCGTTCATGAAAAAGCCGGCAAGGATCCGGATGAGCCGATGATGGTCATGGGCTGCTCGCTGGGCGGAACGCATGCGGCCAACCTCTTCTTCCGCTTCCCGCAGAAGTTCAATAAGCTTCTCGCCATGAGCGGTGTCTACGATCTTTCCTGCTATATTCACGATAATAACTTTGACGGCAACTTTTATCAGAACAGCCCGTTAGCCTATATGCCCAATATGGAAGCTTCGCATCCGTATATTGATCTGTACAACCAGAACAAAGGCTTCCTGGTCGTGGGACAGGGCGACTGGGAAAGCCAGACCGCCAACGATCTGCGCCGTCTGGCAGATGTTCTGTATCAGAAAGGCATCTGCACGTCCTGCTATTTCTGGGGTACGGATACGCCGCACGACTGGCCAAGCTGGGAAAAGCAGATTCTCGAATATCTGCCGCAGCTTGTCTGAACATCGATACGAAAAAAAGGCACTGGACGTCTCAGTGCCTTTTTACTTGGAAAATCTGATGATTTTCCTCCGCCAGATATGATAAAAGGAGCGGATAAATATTAAAAAGAAAGGAGGTAGTCCAGTTACCCGGACAACATAAGTATAGCCCTTTTTTAAAGGCGAATTTCGGAAGATTTGCCAAAGACGATGCCCGATAGAGGATGAAAAATGCATACAGATCAGACTGTCGACCGGACAATTGGCCTTGTTTGTACGCGCAGGAAAATCTTACAATGAAAAACGTGCAGTCCGTATATTTTTCGACTGCCGAAAGGGGAGAGCAAAATGGCACTGACAAAAGAGAAGATTCTGGTCTGGATGTCCGCCGTTAAAGACGAGCAGATGCAGACGATCTGCCTGATGGCCTGGCCGGCAGGAAGAAAAAAGGATCTGTATGCCCGTCTGCAGACTGCTGCGGCGAAAAAAGTGCGCGGTCAGCGTCTGGACTCGCTTTCCTTGCAGGAAGCAGACGATGCCTCTATTCCGTATTTAATGGAATATGTGCAGGCGGTTCGAAACCTTCCCTCCCTGTTTGTCTTCGCAGCGAAGTGCGGACGAAAAGGTGCGCTGGCCATGGATGAGGCGTTAAAAGAAGCCGCGCAGGCACTGAAAACGCACTGGCCGCAGGCGCAGTTTGAAGTGTTCAGCGACGAAAAGCAGATTCGCTCTAGCCACGTTCAGTCGTGGATGCGCAAATACCAGCTCGATGGCCAGGCCGTCTCGATGGATGAGGAAAATTCGAGAGCGCTCAAAACGGCTGCGCTGCTCGGCTCTGTCCTTTTTCTCGAAACCAGACCGAATGTCCAGAAAGAGGATCCAGACGCTTTACTTGAATCGAATGAGCCTGCTTCGCGCTGGAGTGAGGAGAGCCTGAAGTCCTTGCAGGCGCAAAACGAAAAGCTTCGCCTGCACGTACAGATCGATCCGTCCTGGCATCTTCTGGATGTTGAAGATGTGTATGCGAAGCTGCTCGCACAAAATAACGGCTCCCATATGGCACAGGATAAGTCATCCAAAGCCCGCCCCATCAAAAAGGCGAGGAAAAAGAAAGCGACTCCCAAAAAGGAAAGCGACAGATCGGGAGAATCCCTTGCTGCAGGTACGCTTTCGAGCCATTCCGCTGACGAAAAAACGCTTCGGGCTCAATTCGCGGTGCTTTTTGCGTTGCAGCCGCAATGGAAAAAAGGGTCACTTCTCGAGCGCTGGATGAAAAAGGGCCTGCAGCCTGGAACACTTGAAGCGCTCGTTGAACTTGCCGGCAAGCAGATGCCCTATGAAAGTCTGTCGACGCTGAATCCCGCCAAAATCGAAGCCCAGTACGGAAAGCTGATGGAAGAGCAGGACCGGAAAAATCAGTCTCTGGATGAACAGGCTCTGAAAAAAACCGAAAGCCGGGTACTGACAGGTATTCAAAAACTGGAGAAAACGATTCTCGATGGTGCTCTTCCCAAACGGGCTGAATGTCTGGCTTCCTATTTTGAACAGGACGCGTTTCAAAACGATCTGAAAACCCGTGTCCGAACGGTCCTAACCGAATGGAGCGCGGCTTCGCTTTCAAACCCGCCGCGGAAAAGTCTGCTTCTGATTGAAGAAGAAAACGGTCTGTACGGGTACTGGCTTTATGACGCATTGAATTTTTCTATGCGTCTGGGCGATCCAGATGTTTTCAGAGAGATCGAAAACGAGCGTTCGATCCATATGGAATACGATCAGCTTGGCGACTGGATTTCAAAGATCAGTAAAATACGTCCGCTCTGTCGGATTTACGCCTGTCCTTCCGTATTAAAAGGCATTCGCCGTCATCTTCTTCTGGAAAATGCCTACCTTCCGCTTTCGGTCCTGACGGATGAACAGGAAAAACAGCTTCGTCAGATCCAGACAATTACCAAAGATGGAAACGACAGCGATCGCGCCGCCGGGACAGCTGATCCGCAAAACCTTCTGTTCTTATCGGATAAAGGCATGCAGACCGAAGGGCCTGCTGTGTCGTTTCTGGATCCGGAAACCTTTGATCGCCTGAGTCGGAAAGAGAAAAAGCGGCTGCTCGATCTGCCGCTTGAACTCGATGAACTTCGACTGACCGCCAGACTTCTGCTTGCGGGCGTTTCCTTTTTGGAAATGCAGGATACGCTGCAGCAGCAAGGAAGTCTGCTTCGTCTGGCCGATCGTGTGCTCCTGCCGTATCCAAAACGAAAATGGGTTGAAGAAATCCGTAACCCGGAAATCGCACAGATCTTCCTTTCCAAATCGCTGAAGCCTTCCGCAAGGCAGGAAATCATTTCGCTGGTCCACGGCGGACTTTCTGGAACGTGGATGAACGAGAATCTGCATTCGAATATGAGTGCAGCGAAAATTGAGCGGATCGTCAAGTGCTATCCCGGAAATCGCCTGCCCAGAGGCTGGATCGATGCCGCGCAAAAAGTCGAAGAAATCCAAACGGGAAAGGATCCCGAAAATGAAGGGGAAGAATATCCTTCCGCTTCTTCGAAATGGATCGTTCTGGATTCCGTTCTGGCCGGGCAGATGCTCGATAAACGCGCTGCCTTCTTTCCTGAATCGAGTGCTCTGCAGAGGATGGAACAGCTGGCCCTGCTGGATGCTTCGCTGGCTTCAAACGTCCTGCTCGAAACCATTGCCCAATGGGATACGAAACTACAAGACCAGACGGAAGACTGACCGTCTGGTTTTTGTTTTGCCAAGTTTCGATGAGCAGATCCTGGCGAGGAGGACGCTTGAATTTGAAACCGGGAAGCAGGAAAGGATAAAGAAAAGCCGGTCACATGGACCGGCCAGACTTTTAAAGGGACTGGGAAATCGAGCAGAACACAAGGAAAAAGGGTTTATCGATTAAGCGCCGACGAGTACGACTTCCTTAAGTTCCGGGAATTCATCCAGCAGAAGCAGACGGATTCCCGTCGAGAAATCTTCACCGGCCATCATGCATCCGGCGCACGCACCCAGGAAGGTGACGTAGGCGATGCCGTCTTCGTCAATGCCCAGCAGCTGCACGTCGCCGCCGTCCATCTGAATGTACGGACGAATCTTTTCGACAATGCCTTCGGCGCGTTCTTCCCAGACGTTGCGCTGTTTGCGGGTCAGCTTTTCGCCTTCCGCAAGCGGATGAATTGTATAGGTGCCGTCGTCTTCGCTGACGACTTTCTGCTCAGCCGATGCGGCAGCGTCTTCTGCGCTGGCGTTTTCACTGGCTTCTGCCTTCGCGTTTTCTGTATTTTCTTCAACGGATTCGGCTGCTTTGGGAGCAGCTTCCGTTTTTACTTCTTTTTCATCGGATTGAAGATCTTTTGTTTCGGACATGACAGTTCCTTCCTTTCCTTAAAAGACTGAATCATTGGATCATAAAAAAGATTTTAATCCCAAACTGGATTCCGGTTCAAAAAACTCTTTGAATGGATTTGGGCGAAAGGGGCGGTGTGACTGAATTGCCGGGTCTACATGGACCAGAGAAAGACTGGGGCCATAAGAAAGGGAATGAGCAGACCGAGAATAAAGCCGCCGACGACTTCGACAATTTTGTGACCAAGAACCGTCTTGAGTTTCTGCGTATAGAGCGGGCTGTTTAAAGAGAGCGTGCCTGAAGAGCGAAGATCCTTGATCAGCTCCTGAGTCAGTTCAATATTCTTGCCCGTGTAATAGCGAACATGGCACGCGTCGTACATGACGATCAGGGAAAATACTGCGGTAACCGCAAAGAGAGCGGAGTTGAAGCCTTCCTGCATGCCAATCGCAATCGACAGAGCGGTCACGGTTGAAGAATGCGAGGAGGGAAATCCGCCGGACGCAATCGCCTGACTCCAGTCCCATTGACCAGTACGGAAATAATGTACCGGAATTTTGAGAATCTGCGCGAGAAAGGCGGAAAACAGCGCGGTCAGCAGCGGGAAAAGAGATGAAGGAAGCATAATTTCTCCTCACGGCTCATCATGAACCGCTTTTATTGTACCCGCTCTGAAAAAATGCGGACGTTTTTTGCGCAGGTGCTCTTCGGCAGGCTGAGGGCGCTTTCCTTTGTTTTGAAAATGGTATACTACCCGTGTCAGTCAGGAGGAAAAAAATTTGATTAAACTTGATCTGTCTCACGCAAAACTGAACGAGTCCTGCTCAGCCTGGAAAGACCAGGTTGCCATGTACGACAAACAGCTCGTCGAAGGCACCTGCAAAGGCAACGACTTCATCGGCTGGATGACCTGGTTCGAAGACTATGACCGCGATGAATTCGCCCGCATCAAAGACTGCGCAAAGCGCATTCAGAAAAACAGCGACGTTCTCGTTGTCTGCGGCATCGGCGGAAGCTATCTCGGCCCGCGTGCTGCAATTGAAATGATCAACGGTCTTTACCCCGAAGACCAGAAAGTAGAAGTCATCTACACCGGAAACACTTTCTCTTCTACCTACATTGCTCAGGTGATGAACTACATCAAGGACAAACGCGTAACGGTAAACGTTATTTCCAAGTCCGGAACTACGACCGAAACATCCATCGCGTTCCGTATTCTTGAACAGTTCATGCACGAAAAATACGGAGATGAAGCGAAAAACCGCATTGTCGCAACGACCGACCGTGCCCGCGGCACCCTCAAAACGCTTGCCGACAAAAAAGGCTACGAAACCTTTGTCATCCCAGATAATATCGGCGGACGCTTCTCTGTAATTACTCCAGTCGGTCTGCTTCCAATCGCCGTTGCTGACATCAGCATCGATGATCTGATGAAAGGTCTCGCTGACGGCATGAAAGAATACGGCGACGCCGATGTCGACAAGAACCCGGCTTACCAGTATGCCGTTGCCCGCCGCATTCTACAGAACATGGGCTACGATGTAGAACTTTTCGTAGAATACGAACCGCAGATGCAGAAAGTCGCTGAATGGTGGAAACAGCTCTTCGGCGAATCCGAAGGCAAGGACGGTCTGGGTATTCTCCCGGATTCCGCTGTCTTCTCGACCGATCTGCACTCCCTTGGCCAGTTCGTTCAGGACGGCAAGAAAGTTCTGTTTGAAACGAACCTGTACGTCGATCAGCCAGCCCTCGACATCACCTTCCCGCACGATGACGAAAACCTGGACAACATGAACTATCTCGCCGGCAAGAGCATTGACTGGGTCAACAAGATGGCTGCCAAAGGCACCCTGCAGGCCCATGAAGTGACCGGAAATGTTCCAAACATTCTCATGACTATGCCAGGCATGACCGCTTACGATTTCGGCAACATGTGCGCCTTCTTCTTCAAGGCCATCGCTATGACTACGCTGCTCAACGGATCCAACCCGTTCAACCAGCCAGGCGTTGAAGTCTACAAGAAGAACATGTTCAAACTGCTCGGCAAAGAATAGTCGAGAGTTCAGGCAAGCACGTTTCCATTTCGAAAACCCGTTTTGATTCCCCAGAGATGAGCAGACTGTCTTCAGTTCGCTCATTTTTTTTGCGCTTTCTTAAAAAGACAGCCGGATCCAGGAAGGATGCGTTCGATCCGGACGCAGAAAAGCGCAAAATGGAAATCCGGCAGGGCTGCTTTCAAAAAGCCGGCCTAAGCGCGGGTTCAGCGAATGGAAAACGTCAAAAGTATGGAATACGTTTGACATAAAATACAACGTGACATGTAAAAATAAACAATCTGCCCATTTTCCTCCTTTACCGGGTATCTGTTGGATACGTATTGCCCGGCTATGGATTTGACAATCCGGAAAATGTGCAGATTTTTCCTTTGGGTAAGGCAGAACAGGCATCTTCGAGGACTTCGAAGAATATGCCCTTTTTGTGAACTGCAGGATCACGAATGACAGTCCGGGAATACAGAGAGGAAAAGGAGAAGAAAGGATGAAGAAAAGGAAAATGCCGCTTGCCGAATGGCTGTCGATTAAAGTGGCGAAAAATCCGTCGCAGGTCGTACTGGCGATCATTTTGCTGTTCAACGTGATTTTCTTTCTGGTCGCCGCTCTGATCATCGACAACCTGGCGCTGCCGGGAACGGAAACGCTTGGCTTCTGGGAGTCGCTCTACTATTCCGTCATGATGGTACTCGATGCGGGCAACGCGGATACCGTTGTGGATATGGCGACCGGATCCAAGAAAGTTCTGGCGGTCGTATGCATTGTGATTGTCATCATCGGCATGGTGATTTTTACCGGCGCCGTGATCGGTTACATTACCAACTACATTTCCGACTTTGTGGACAACTCGCGTACGGGAAATCATGCACTGAACATTTCCGGTCATCTCGTCATTCTGAACTGGAATAACCGGGCTTCGGAAATTATCAACGACCTGCTGTTCTGCCCGACTCCGCAAAAAGTTGTCGTTCTGACCGACGGTCAGGTGGAAGAGATCAAAAAGGAAATCAGCGAACGCATACAGGATACGATTCACCGGGAAAATACCAGGCTGCACAGAAAATGCCAGAAAATGGGATGGCTGGAAGGGAATATGTATTACCGGCGCAACCGGATTTATGACAATCTGACGGTGATCGTTCGGCAGGGCGATGTCTTTTCTTCCAAGCAGCTCAACGATGTTGCCTTAAAGCACGCCCGTGCGGTCGTCATTCTCGTCAATGACACAGCAGGGCGCGTATGCAAGTTTGAACAGAGAGATCTGGAACAGGAAAAGCAGAAAGGCAATCCGCAGATCATCAAGACGCTTATGCAGGTAGCGGACATCACATCCAGTCAGGAATCGGATGACGATCAGATAATTATTGTCGAAATTTCCGATCCCTGGACGGAAAAGCTCGTAGAAAAAATCATTCATTACAAACAGGTGCGGGGCAAATGCAATATCGTACCGATTCGCGTCCACGAAGTGCTCGGCCGCATTCTCTCCCAGTTCTGCCTGATGCCTGAACTCAATAAGGTCTATACCGAACTGTTCTCCAACCAGGGAACTACGTTTCAGGTCGAGGAGCGAACGGTGTTTGATGATCCAGCCTATATCAGCGAATATCTGCCGTCCCATCCCTGCGCGATTCCGCTCAGTTCGATGGACTCCGGCGGCCGTCATTATTTCTTCTATTCGGCTTCGGATGAGAAGTACATGAAAGTCACCGAACCGGCCCGGAAATGCCATGTCACGGCTAAACTCAATCCCGATTACTGGATTGAGCAGAAAAACGTCATTATCCTCGGGCACAATTCCAATTAAACTGTACCCCGTAATCTGGACACAAAATAGAGAGTAACCCTGTCCTATGGACAGACAAAACAGAGTGTTCCCCGATTACAGTACAGTTCTTCTTTTTCTAAAACGCTCTCGTGTCTGATCCGTGTAAATGAGACACTACCTGTATCAACTATCCGCTGCAGGAGGTAATCAACATGACACGTCGCCGTTTTACTGATGAGGAGATCAGACTCCTCGAAGCCAATCCCAATACTCAGTTCGTTTCCGATTCCATGATCCGTTTCACCCAGGAATTCAAAGACGAACTCTGGCAGGCTCTTCAAAATGGATCCAGCCCTAAAGCCTTCTTCAGGAATAAGGGGTATGATCCCAAAATTCTTGGAGATTCCAGAATCTATAACGCTGCAGACAGGTTAGCCCGTAAGAAAGCTAAGCAGACCGTTTCTCCAGACCAGTCAAAGGATGTTGAAAGCCTTTCTGCTCAGATCAGAAGTCTAAAAGCAGAGCTGAATGCTCTAAAAAAATTATCTTACTGGCCAATTCCAGGAAGTAGAGGCACTTGTCATGAATGTACCCAGCAGTAGATTTCGGCTGATTCAGTCAATCTGCAGTGATCCGGATAACCATATGTCTGTCTCTGAGCTCTGCGCCCTGAACAATGTCAGCCGCTCTGGTTATTACAACTGGCTGAAACAGGAAGAAGCCCGGAGAGCCCGTGAAGAGCAGGATCGCAAAGACTTTGAGCTAATTCTTGGAGTGTTTACCTCAAACCGATATCCAAGAGGAGCACAGGGCATTTACATGGGTTTGCAGCACCAGGGGATTACGATGAACCTCAAGAAAATCAGACGTCTTATGAAGAAATTCCATCTTGTCTGCCCGATACGTAAGGCAAATCCGCACCGCCGTATGGCCAAAGCACTGAAAACCAGTAATGTCGCACCTGACCTGGTAAAGCGGGAATTTGAGCTGCATGGTCCCCACTCAATCCTTCTGACAGACATTACTTATATCCAGTATTCCGGATCCACCTGCTATCTCTCAACAATTCTGGATGCGTATACCAAGCAGATTCTGGCATGGCGTCTCAGCCCTTCACTGGAAGTGGATTTCGTCATGGAAACGGTCAAAGATCTGATGAAGAACCACGGATCTGAACTTAATACAGACTCCATCATTCACTCCGATCAAGGCTGCCACTATACCAGCTACAGCTTTATTGATCTGGTAAGGAGCCACAAGCTGCGCCAATCGATGAGCCGCCGTGGAAACTGCTGGGATAACGCACCAATCGAGAGTTTTCACGGCCACATGAAGGATGACCTTAAAATCAGAATCAAGGCGATGTCTTCATTCGATGAGGTAAAGGCCGCAATCACAGAATGGCTCGACTACTACAACAACAGACGTTATCAGTGGCAGCTGGCCAAGCTGGCTCCCAACGAGTTTTACCAGTACCAGGTAACAGGTGTATATCCGATTTCCGGAGTTACCGTTCCCTCAGAACACCTGGATTCCTAAGGAGTTCTGAGGGGAAAAATCGGCGGTGCCCCTCCCGGAAGACCCAGTGCAGTTCGCTTAACCAAAAGACCAGTCATTGACCAGAGGTAAAGATACAGATAGTTTTACTCTCTTTTAAATTGTCCTTGACTTGGGGTACCCTTCATACCACTTCTCATACCACTTCCTTTCTGCTTGTTCGAGTTTTTTTAACAGAAGATTCTCCCTTCGCAGAAGTTCATTTTCTGACTCCAGCTGTTTGATTCGTCGTGAAGCCATTTCCTCATTTGTCAGATCCGCTTCCTGCTTTCGCTTTCCTCGATGGTCTTCCAGCGCTTCGTTGCCCTGGCTGGCAGCCTTCCGGACCCAGTTATAAATCTGTGTATACGTGCAGCCAAAATGATGAGCGGTTTTCTGATAATCCTTATCATTTTCAAGACACCACTTTACCGCTTCGATTTTCTGCTCTTTGGTGAATGATTTTGCGGATTGCTTCTTCTTACGATTTGCCACTTTAGTTCCTCCTTTATTTGGAGAAATAGTATCGGCTTTCATCCAGTCTCGGATTACTGAGACAGCAGAAATATGATATTTCAGACAGAGTTGACTCAAAGATGCTTGCCCTGAACGATATTCCGCAATCACTTTCTGTTTCAGCTCAGAAGAATATTCTTTATTTACGCTAGGTGTGATCAATCCCGTGGCAGCATCACGCATATAGATCCCAACCCATTTGGTGATCGTTTGCGGATCAAGAATGCCGTACTGTTTGCAGAGTTCACCAGACCCCACACCGGAGATATATTGTTGAACACATTCCAGCTTGGTTTCAGGAGAAAATTTGGATTTTCGTCCCATAAGAAAAGCTCCCTTTCTAGAAGAACACGTTTGTATAATTCACGTGTCTGTTCGCCGGGGAGCTTATCAAACTGCTTCCGCAGAAGTGGGCATGCGTTCTTCTTTCTGAGTTTTATTTTTTATGGTCTGGAAGACGATTTTTGCGGACAGGTTCTAAGCCGAATCGAGCACGTAAATCATCCGATTCGTACAATGGACAGCCCGGCTGAGGAAGGGGCAAAAAGGGCATGGGCTTTCAATTTTTTCAATGTCTGGCGTGAGAATTTCGAATCCTGTAAAGAAGAATGGCCGGAACGTATAAAGATTTACCATTGTTCGAAAAGATTACAGTAAATGTAAAAACAACTGTATGTAAAGGCTTACAGATATTTACACTTTTGTGCAGTCCGAAGAAAGCGCATAAAGACACCCTGTGTTAAGTTGGACTAACCGCGTGAACGGGCCGGCCAATTGAATTCACTTTCAAAAAGAATTGCGTTGCGTCATAATAAACACGTATGTAGATACATTCAAAAGGAGGAAATACTCTACATGGCAGAAAAAGTAGAAAAAATTTTCCAGTCCATGGATGGTAACACAGCTGCTGCCCATAACGCCTATGCGCTGACGGACATGAGCTGCATTTACCCGATCACACCATCTTCCCCGATGGCTGAATCCATGGATGCCTGGGCTAGCCAGGGCCGCAAGAACACTTTCGGTGAAGTCGTTAAAATTGCGGAACTGCAGTCTGAAGCCGGTGCATCCGGTGCCGTTCACGGTGCTGCACAGGCCGGTGTTCTCCCAACAACATTTACCGCATCTCAGGGTCTTCTTCTGATGATCCCGAATATTTACAAATGGGTTGGTGAAAACCTTCCAGTTGTACTTCACGTTGCGGCTCGTTCCCTTGCAAGCCGTTCTCTGAACATTTTCGGTGACCACTCTGACGTATATGCTGTTCGTCAGACCGGTATCCCAATGCTGGCCAGCCATTCCGTACAGGAAGTTATGGACCTTGCCGGTGTTGCTCACCTTGCCGCCATCAAGGCACATACACCGTTCCTTCACTTCTTCGACGGTTTCAGAACTTCTCACGAAGTAGACAAGATCGAAGTTTTCGATACAGACAAATACAAAGATCTGATCGACTACGAAGCTCTTGCTGAATTCAAGAAAAACGCTATGCAGCCGCATACGAACCCTGTTACACGCGGTGCCAACGAAAACGATGACATCTTCTTCCAGGGCGTAGAAGCTCGCAACGCACACTATGCAAACGTACCTGCAATCGTAGCTGACTACATGAAGAAAATCAGCGAGATCACAGGCCGTGAATATGCTCCTTTCACTTACTATGGTGATCCAGAAGCAGAAAACATCATCATCGCTATGGGTTCTGTAACCGAGACCGCTAAGGAAACCATCGATGAACTGAACAAAGCCGGTGAAAAAGTCGGCATGATCAAAGTTCATCTGTTCCGTCCGTTCTCCACAGAATACCTGGTTGACGTTCTTCCTTCCACCGTTAAGAAAATTGCTGTTCTTGACCGTTCCAAAGAAGGCGGCGCCCTCGGCGAACCTCTGTACCTCGATGTTGTAGCTGCTCTCAAGGACAAAGACATCCAGATCATCGGCGGACGCTATGGTCTTGGAAGCCACGATACAGCTCCAAAACACATCAAGGCTGTATTCGATCACCTCAAAGGCGACGAACTCAAAAACGGATTCACCCTCGGTATCGTGGACGATGTTACCAACACATCCCTCCCGTTCGATGATTCCTTCGTAATTGATGACGGCAAGACAACCGAGTGCCTCTTCTGGGGTCTTGGATCTGACGGTACTGTATCCGCCAACAAGTCTTCCATCAAAATCATCGGTGACAACACCGACATGTACGCTCAGGGCTACTACGCTTACGACTCCAAGAAGGCCGGCGGCGTAACGCGTTCCCACCTGCGTTTCGGAAGCGAACCAATCCATAAAACGTACTACATCAACAACGCCGACTTCATTTCCGTATCTCTGGACTCCTACATGTTCAAATACGATCTGGCCAACAACCTGAAGAAAGGCGGAACCTTCCTGCTCAACACTTCCTTTGACAAGGACGAAATCGTTAAGCACATGCCTAACCGTCTGAAAAAGGAACTCGCTGACAAGGATGCTAAGTTCTACATCATCGATGCCAACAAGATTGCCGGCGAAATCGGAATGGGTCGTCGTACCAACACCATTCTGCAGTCTGCATTCTTCGCGCTGAACCCTCAGATTCTGCCATACGACACAGCTGTTGATCTGATGAAGAAAGCAGCGAAGAAATCCTATGGCAAGAAGGGCGACGATATCGTTCAGCTCAACTACAAAGCCATCGACATGGGTAAAGACGGACTTGTTGAAGTTGCAGTAGACAAAGCCTGGTCTGACCTGCCTGTAAGCGAACTCCGTCAGCCAACCGGCAACGCTTACTGGGATGAATATGCAGCTCGCATCAACGGCCTCGAAGGCTACAACATGCCTGTTTCCTCCTTCACCAAACACGGTGTTCTTGACGGAACCATGCAGAACAACGCTGCATTCAACGAAAAACGTGCCATCGCCGTTAAAGTTCCGGAATGGGATCCTGAAAACTGCATTCAGTGCGGATTCTGCTCCTTCGTCTGCCCGCATGCTACAATCCGTATCTTCGCGCTGACACCGGAAGAAGTAAAAGACGCTCCGATGGAATTCGCTACGCTGCCTCTGATGGGCAAGAAAGATACCGACCTGCGTTTCCGCGTTCAGGTATCTCCAAGCAACTGCGTAGGCTGCGGTCTGTGCGTTTCTGAGTGCCCGGGCAAAAAAGGCAACAAAGCCCTCAAGATGGTTGATGTCAACTCCCAGCTCGAGTACGATCCGCTGGCTGACTACCTCTTCAAGCACACCGAATACAAATCCGATCTGTTCCCGAAATCCACAATCAAGGGTTCCCAGTTCCAGATGCCTTACTTCGAAGTACCTGGATCCTGCCCAGGATGCGGTGAAACGCCTTACTACCGTCTGGCTTCCCAGCTCTTCGGTAAAGACATGCAGATTGCCAACGCTACAGGATGCTCGTCCATCTACTGCGGTGCCAACCCGTCTACTCCGTTCGTAAAAGACAAAGACGGCAACGGAACTGCATGGGCAAACTCCCTGTTCGAAGACAACGCTGAATTCGGTTACGGTATGGCTCTTGCCAACAACCTGAACAAGGCGAAGATCCTGAAGATCATGGAAGACAACCTGGATAAGGTTGCTCCGGAACTGAAGGAAAAAATGGAAGCGTACATCGCTGCAGGCAACGATCGCGACAAACAGAGAGCTCTTGAACCAGAAATCAAGAAACTCGTCGCAGAAGCTGACTACGATGAAGACGTTAAGTCCCTCGCTGGATATGACCTGGTTGACAAGTCCAACTGGATCGTCGGCGGCGACGGATGGGCTTACGATATCGGATACGGCGGACTTGACCACGTTCTGGCGAACAACGTAAACGTAAACGTCCTCGTTCTGGATACCGAAGTTTACTCCAACACAGGCGGACAGGCTTCCAAGTCTACTCCGAGATCCTCTGTTGCTAAATTCGCTGCTGGCGGTAAGACCACTGCGAAGAAAGACCTTGGCCAGATTGCCATGACTTACGGACACGTATATGTTGCTTCCGTCTGCATGGGTGCTGACAAGAACCAGACTCTGAAAGCCTTCCAGGAAGCTGAAGCTTACGATGGACCATCCCTGATCATCGCTTACGCACCTTGCGCTGAGCACGGTATCAAGGGCGGCCTCGGCAACCATCAGCAGGTTCAGAGAGAAGCTGTTGAATGCGGATATGTTGACCTGTACCGTTACAACCCGGAAAACAAGGAACACCCGCTCACAATTGACTCCAAGAAAGAACCTGACTACTCCAAGATGGAAGCCTTCATGCTCAAGGAAGCTCGCTATGCACAGCTGGCTAAACTGAAAGGCAAAGAAGAATCCGATGCAATGTTCGCAAAAGCTGCTGCTGATGCAAAACGTCGCAGAGATCGTCTGAAAGCCATCGAAAAAGAAGGACTCTAAGTCGAACGTTTCGCTGAATCCTACTGAATAAACAACTGGACCGATTCTTTTCGTAAGAAACGGTCCTTTTGTCGTTTTCTGAAAAATCAGTCCATTCGCGGATCGGAAAAGCGGGTAGGCTGATGTGTAAGTCTGTGGTATAAATTCCGTATGCGGATAGATTTGAAATCCATATCCGATACAAAGAGGAATCTGAGATATGAAACGAAACAGAGACGTTTTAAAACGAGATAAAAAGAAATACAGAACATCGTCGACACAGCGGCTGAGGGCACTTTCGCTGTGTCTGTGCGGTGCGCTCATTCTTATGAGCGGCTGTTCGAATGCATCGTCCAGTACGAACACGGCCAGTTCTTCGAGCAGTGTCTCCAGCGCACAGACCCAAACTCCAAAATTGGGCTCGAGCGAGGATTCGGGTACAGAGAAAGGGAAGACCGGCAAACGGGTTCGCCTTACACTCGATCAGGCTCTGACAAAGAAAAATAAGGATGAGCAGTTTGTTCTGCTCTATGTCAAGGACGACTGTTCGTACTGTGCCGAGTTCGATACCGTCCTCAATGAATTTCTGAAAGACCACCCGCTGACGGTTTATGAAGTATCTCTGACCCAGGCAGAAGAAATGTACATTCCGGAAGATCGGGAAACGATGCTCGAGTATCTGACCGCCGGCGTCGGTCGAACACCTGCGCTCTATTACATTGAGTCTCAGGATAAGGTCAATCTTCTCGACCATACCGCAGATAATTATTCTCTCGACGGACTCAGACAGTTTGTAGAAAAATACGATCTGGAACGGCTGAACTAGCCGATCTTTTTATTTGAGCGCAAGAAGGCGGGAACTGGTAAGCCGTTCTAATCAAAATCGACAGCGACAAGTCCAGTGCAATTTTGAAAAACTGTTAAATAAAACTGCATACGCGTGATAAAAAATGGAAAAGACTGTAAAAAGATGAATTTGTATACCAGTCGCTGAACGTATGTGCAGGATAAATAGACACGAACATTTGCACTATTTGTAGAAATTAATAAAAATCCTTACCGATTCAATACATTTTACACTTTTTGTGAAAGCGCTTTTTTCCGTTTGAACTATTGTTTAAAATAGTCGTAGGTCTCAGACCGCTTTCAGTTTTCCGGATTCGGGCAAATTATGACGGAAAACAAACCTAAGAAAGGAAGGATTCTGTGAAATTCCATAAAAGATTTGCGCTGGCTGCACTTTCTGCTGCGACTTCTTTAGGAACGGTTGTTACCGCTATGCCGGTGACGATTCAGGCTGAAGAAGTGAATTCCAACGCAATTTCCAAAGTTGAAAAGGGTTCGAAAGACAACGTGATTAACGTTACCTTCGCGGATGGCAATCAAGGGCGGATTACATTTCTCGAAGAAAGCATCTTCCGTTACAACATCGACCCAACCAAGCAGTTCTCGAAGTATGCAACGGACAGCGGCACTGCCAAAATCCAGGCACAGCCGGATGAATCGGGTACGTATACGCATCCAGCCGCTTCGATTGCAGAAGATGATGCTAAATTCACCATTTCCTGCGGCACTACGAAAATTGAATTTTCAAAAACCGACGGCAAAATGACCGTCAAATCCGGCGATAAGACGGTTATGCAGGAAAAGGAACCGCTTATCCTTTCGCCAAGCGGAACCGCGCAGAAACTCGTCTCCAATGAAGGCGAAGATTTCTATGGCGGCGGTACCCAGAACGGACGTTTCGTTCATACCGGCGAATCGATCTCCATTTCCAATACGAACAACTGGACCGATGGGGGCGTCGCTTCGCCAAACCCGTTCTACTGGTCCACAAACGGTTACGGTGTTCTGCGCAACACCTTCAAACCAGGTACGTATGATTTTGGTAAAACTACCGACGGCACCGTTTCCGCTCAGCATGAAGAGCGGGAATTCGACGCCTACTATTTCGTATCTGGCGCCGATGAAAAGGCACAGGTGTCCAAAGACCTGCTGCAGGATTACTTCAAAGTTACCGGCAATCCGGTTCTGCTTCCAGAATATGCGTTCTATCTGGGCCATCTGAACTGTTACAACCGTGACTCCTGGGATACAACCGGCAGTAAAGGATGGACAATCAAAGGCAGCGAACCTTCAACTTCTGCGGGAACTACGCTTTATGAAAACGGTATGGCATCCGGATACATTTTGCCAGAAGGAACTCATGCGGAATCTCTGAACGGCGTAAAACCGACCGTCAATGCAGACAAATTCAAAGCAGCGGATGCGCCGCTTGAGTATTCAGCTCGTGCGGTTATCGACCGTTATCAAGCTAACGATATGCCATTTGGCTGGTTCCTGCCAAACGATGGTTATGGATGCGGCTATGGCCAGAATGGTTACGATCAGTCAGGCGGAACAGAAGCCGAACGACAGGCTTCTCTGGATGCCAACCTGCAGAACCTGCACGATTTCACCGAATATGCCAATGCACATGGCGTATCGACCGGTCTCTGGACACAGTCCAACCTGTCTCCAATCGCTTCCGAAAAACAGCAGCTCGTTCGTGACTTCAGGGGCGAGGTAAACACAGGCGGTATTACTACGCTTAAAACCGACGTAGCCTGGGTAGGTTCGGGCTATACCTTCGGTCTGAACGGCATCAAAACCGCTTACGATATCGTAACGGGCGACGTTTCCACTCGTCCAAACATTGTTACCCTAGACGGCTGGGCCGGAACACAGCGTTACGGTGCAATCTGGACCGGCGACCAGTACGGCGGAAACTGGGAATACATCCGTTTCCACATTCCGACATATATTGGTCAGTCCCTCTCCGGAAACCCGAACATTGGATCCGATATGGACGGTATTTTCGGCGGTGCACCAATTATCGCTACTCGTGACTACCAGTGGAAGACGTTCACCACGACTATGCTGGACATGGACGGCTGGGGCTCCTATGTTAAATCTCCATACACCCATGGCGATCCGTATACCGGCATCTCCAGAATGTACCTCAAGCTGAAAGCTCAGCTGATGCCATACATTTATACATCTGCCGCTTCGGCTGCCAACATTGAATTTGGCAAGGACGGCACCGGCAACAATGACCAGGGTCTGCCAATGATCCGTGCCATGATGCTCGCGGATGATTCCGACTATGCCGCTTCCAAAGCAACACAGTATCAGTATCTGTTTGGCGACGCGTTCCTCGTTGCTCCAGTTTATCAGGATACCGAGATGGATGAAGAAACCGGAAATGACGTTCGTAACGACATCTTCCTGCCAGGCGACGAAAACGATACCTGGATCGACTACTTCACCGGCGAACAGTACAAAGGCGGCCAGATCATTTCCAACTTTGACGCACCGCTCTGGAAACTCCCGCTCTTCGTTCGCGGCGGAAGCATTATTCCAATGTACGAAGAAAACAACAACCCGGTAGCCATTTCCGAAGACAACCCGGATGGTCTCGACAAGACAAAACGTATTGTTGAATTCTATCCGCAGGGAACAACAGACTACACCTTGTACGAAGATGACGGCATGACCGCCAACTCGACCATTACAGAAGATGATGACTACGGCACGATCAACTCCATCAACTACGGCGATCATGTCGAAACGCACTTTACTTCCGCTGTAAACGGCGATAAGGCAGTATTAACCGCTGAAGCCAGCAAGGGTACATACGAAGGCTACGATTCCAACCGCCAGACCAAGTTTGTTGTGAACGTATCCAAGAAGCCGACATCCGTTCAGATCAACGGTGCGGCAGGAAATGAAGTCGCTTCGCTTGATGCGTTTGAAAAGCTTGGCGAAAACGAATCCGGCTGGTTCTACGATGCAGAGCCAGAAATGAACAAATACGCTGGTGATGAAGACTTTGCGAATATGCATATCATCAATGCACCGAAAGTTTACGTGAAGTTTGCGAAAACGGATGTAAACAAAAACGCGCAGACCGCAACCATCAACGGTTTCGAAAATACGCAGGCATCCGGCAAGGATGTTCTCGTTGAGTCGATCCCGGCTCCAGTTCTGAGTGCTCCGGCAGAAGATAAAATTACTTCTTCTTCGATCGAACTTTCCTGGCCGGCAGTAGACGGCGCAACTGGTTATGACGTAATGGTCGGCAGCCAGATCTACCACACAGAAAAACCAAAACTGAAACTCAGCGATCAGCCATTCAATACCGCGTTTACGTTCAAGGCCAGAACCAGAACGGCAGACGGCTATTCCAACTGGTCCAGTGAACTCACCGTTTCTACTCTGGATGACCCGTGGAGAAATACCCCGACACCAGAAAGCATTACCTGGACTGGCGATATTTACGGCAACCACGATCCAGAACTTGCCTTTGACCACATTTATCAGTCCGGCGACGGCGGCTTCCACTCCGGCGGAAAAGCCATCGGCGAAAGCATGACCGTAGATCTTGGTCTGATCTATGATCTCGATTCGATCGAATACTATCCGCGTGACGACCGCGGCAACGGTACCGTAACGTCCATGGATATCGCCCTCTCTCTGGATGGCGTACACTGGACCGATCTGGAGCGCCAGAACTGGGAACGCAGTGCCGAGACAAAAGTTGTTGACCTGAAAACGGCCAGCAATTCCGCAGCACGTTATGTCCGTCTGATTCCAAGAGCTTCGGTAGGCAATTTCTTCTCTGCCAGCGAAATCCGCATCAATAAGAAAGACGGAACCAACGGCTGGGCATTAGGAAGCAACCTGCAGCGTGCAGAAGTCAGCGATGCAGACTACTCGAACATGAAGAACTATCTGGGTCTCCAGAAATCCGAACCAGACACTTCGACATTCGACAGTCAGATCGCAGCGCATCATGCGGACCTGAACAACAACAACATTTACGACGTATACGATTACTCTTTCACCATGAAGGCACTCGATGGCGGAACGACCAAGGCAGGCGAACCGTCCGGCAACCTGTTCTTCATGGCCGACAAGACGACCTTCAATGCAGGAGATATCGTTACCGTTTCGCTTTACGGCAACAATATCCAGAATGCCAATGCTCTGGGTGCTCTCTTCAATTACAGCACGGACACGTTTGAAGCCCTCGTTCCAGGCGGAACATCCGGTGTAACCGGTTCACCGTTCCTTGGCGATATGGAAGACCTCAGCCGTGTAAGAACGTATACTAACAAGCACGGTACAGTCAACGTGGCCTTCGCTAACCGAGGAGATAAAGCCCTCTATTCCGGTACCCGTGTAGTGGCTGCCTTCCAGCTGAAGGCGAAGAAAGCCGGCACCAGTGCGGATATCAACCTGGCGCAGAACACAATGGTGATCGGCCCGACCGGTTCCTGCATCGATCGCACCTACGAGCATGGATTTGATCCAGATTCCGTTCCTGCTCCGCAGGATAAAGTGCTCGCACGTTCGGATCTGAACATGACGATCACCAACGAAGCCCTGCCAACGGATAACGGTACAAACGTACAGACTCTTATCCAGCAGGAAAACTTCGACGGACTCTTTAACGGCTCGGACGGCCGCGACTTTGAGTTCACATGGAAAACGGATGGATCTGCATGGGATGTAAATACCCATAAAGTTCCAGTGACCATCCATATGGGCTTAAAAGAACCGGCTCCGCTCAAGAGCTTCCGCGTGACGGCTGGCGCGCTTACCTTCAATGGTAAAGTACGTAAAGTCAGTGCAAAAATCACCTTTGCGGACGGATCGAAGGAAACCTATTCCGGCGGCAATTACGATCAGCCATCGACGGAATACACCTTCACTATCCCGGATGCTAAGAAAAACGTAAACGTTACAAACATCGATTTCACCGTTGAAGAAAGCGGCAGTGCAACGGCGAGTGATGCGGATCCGACCAACGGAACCCTTACGCTCTGCGAGTTCTACATCATCCAGCCGGGTGCAATCGCGGTTGAATCGATTACAGCCGATTCCACGAACAAAAAACAGCTGAACCTCGGTTCCATCAGTGAAGTGAACGCAACGGTTACTCCGTCGCAGGCTTCCGGCGTATTCACCGTTTCCTCTTCTGACGAAGATGTAGCTGCAGTTGACTGCGTACAGGATGGCGGCGACGTTACCTGGTATGTTATCGGTAAGAAAGCGGGTAAAGCGACCATTACTGTGGCTTCCGCAACCGACTCAGCTAAGACAGCGTCGTACGAAGTAGAAGTTGGAAACTTCATTGATCTTACTGAGCTGAACGCAGCCATCGCCCGTGCCAAAAAGACACTGGCAGACGGCATCGTTCTGGATTCTTCCAAACCGGATCTGGAAGCGGCTATTAAAAAAGCAAAAGACGCTCTCGCTTCCGATTCGCAGGATACAGTCGACTATGCGACCGTTGAACTGCTTAACGTTCTGAGTTCTCTGCAGTATCGTGCACCGATGAAGTCCCATCTGATCAACTACACCGGCGATGAAGGCGTAGTCGTAGACAGCGGTTCTTCCCAGTGCAACGATGAAATGGAAGGTGACGGCTTAGGTACATTCGACGCTTCCCTCGATAAGGATGAGTCGACCTACTGGCATTCCAACTGGTCGACCGCAAGCGGCATGCCGCAGTACGTACTCTACGATCTGGGCAAGTCCTATGATCTGACGGACGTATCGTTCCTGCCGCGCGTAGGACGCTACAACGGCGACATGTTCGAAGTGGAACTCCTTGCTGGAAATGACAAAGACAACCTGACTTCGGTCGGTACCTGGACATTTGAACACGGTGCAAAACAGCTGACCGACCGCGGATGGAAGACAATGACCTTCTCGAGCATAAATGCACGCTATGTTGAAGTGAAAGTCCTCAAGTCCGGCGGTGACCAGCTCGATTCCTATGCATCCATGGCAGAAATCAACTTCTATGCAGCAGAAGCCTTCAAGGCGGACGATGTGGATACCACACAGCTGAAACTGGCTGTCGATACCGCTAAGGCTCTCAATGCCGAAGATTACGTCCAGAACGCAGCATGGACTGCACTGGAGGATGCCATTGCCGAGGCCGAAGAAATGATTGAAAGCCCGAGAAGCCAGGCTGTAGTCAACAGCATTGCTCTCAAGCTCAACCAGGCTCTGCTCAATGCCCGCATCAAACCAAGTGCAGAAAAACTTGCCTAACTGAACTAACCGGATTTCATCGAAGCGCTTCGAAAATCCAATTCAGGCTTTATAAATGGCGGCAGCCCCAGACGGGACTGCCGCTTTTTTGAATGGAACGACAAAGACCGTACATCCGGAATCAGGGAAACGGGAAAAGCCGGCTGCCCCACAGGGCTGGACATCGACATTGTCTCTGTATGTAATAAAATAAACATACACAGGCAAAAATCATGAAAGCTTTGTGCAAATCGCGATCAGCCTGACAGCTGCTTCTGTTCTTGGAGTTCTTACGATCGTTTCGAACGGACCCAACGAGAAAAATCAGAACGGTCGAACGATGCCCGAAGCTTACATGTGATATAAACTGCTCTGTCTGGATCGGTTTTATGCGGAAAGACTGGACTTAAAAGGATTCCTTGAATTCATTATCGTTCCGGATTTATGAAATACTTCGTCTTCCGATGCACAATGCAAGGGCAGAGCCGCTTTGGATAAGGAGAAAAGCTTAGTTATGAACGTTTCCATAAAATGGCTGGAAACCCCAAATGTGACCCAGGTCAACCGAAAACCGCCGCACGCTTCGCTCAAGCGTTCCATTCCTGAACATACGGCCATTCAGTCTTTAAACGGTGTCTGGAAAGGCGCCTACAGTGAAGAACAGGATGTTTCGCCCACGCTTTCGGAAAGTTTCGTTTTGAATTCGACGGATGTTTCGGATTTTGACGATGTCCTCGTGCCGGCCCATTTTCAGACGCAGGGCTATGGAAAAAATCAGTACACCAATACTGCCTACCCATGGGATGGACAGGAAGAGGTACCGTATGGAAAAGTCTGGTCCCGCAATCCGCACATGCGCTATGTTCTGGACTTTGATCTGGATGAAACGCTGGCCAGAGAGCAGGTGGATCTCGTTTTTCATGGCGTGGAAAGCGCCTTTTACGTGTGGCTGAACGGGGAATTTGTCGGCTATTCGACTGATTCGTTTACACCGTCCGCTTTTGACGTTACCTCGCTTTTAAAAGAGAAGGGGAACCGTCTGGCGGTTCTCGTCTTCCAGTTTTCGAGCGGATCGTGGCTGGAAGATCAGGACTTTTTCCGCTTTGGAGGCATTTTCCGCAATGTAGAACTTCAGGGACATGGGTCGGCGTATGTGGAAGATCTTTCCGTACGCACCCGCATTTCCGATACCGACAGCACGGCCTCCATTCTTGTACAGATTGCGGATCACGACGCGCAAAGCTTCGCTCTGCGTCTTTTCGATCCCGCTGGATCGCTCATGTTTTCGCAGACCGTTGAATCGCGTTCCATTAAGCTGACGCTCGATGATTTCCATCCCTGGTCCGCAGAACGGCCGGATCTGTATACCCTTGAAATCGATGTACTCGATGCCGATGGTCAGATCGCCGAAACGATTCATCAGAACGTCGGCATCCGCTCCATCGAAATTAAGGACGGCATCATGCTTTTAAACGGAAAGCGTCTGATGCTTCATGGCGTAAACCGGCATGAGTTTTCCTATGGCAAAGGCCGCGTTCAGACTCCCGAAGAAATCGAAGCGGATCTGATTTTGATGAAGCAGAACAACATCAATGCCATCCGGACTTCGCACTATCCGAATCAGGACGCTCTGTACGATCTGGCGGATCAGTACGGTCTGTACGTGATGGATGAAGCCAATCTGGAAACGCACGGGACGTGGCAGGCTGGCTTTACGGAAGAGCCGACCAATCCGCTGCCCGGCGATTCGCCCGAATGGCGCAAGCCGGTTCTCGAACGCGCGCAGGCGATGTACGAGCGGGACAAAAACCATCCGTCCATCCTGATCTGGTCTTTAGGCAACGAAAGCTGGTACGGCGACAATCTGCTTGAAGAAGCCGCCTGGCTGCGTCTGGCCGATCCGGATCGTCCGGTTCATTATGAGAGCTGCTTCCGCAATGAGGATTACAGCGGTTGCACCGATATCATCAGCCGCATGTACGCGTCACCGGCAGAAATTGAATCGATCCTGCTTTCCAAGCCGGAGAAACCGGTCATTCTTTGCGAATACGTGCACGCGATGGGCAACTCTCTGGGCGGCATGTTCCGCTATGCCCAGCTCGAGACGTACCGCCAGTATCAGGGCGGTTTTATCTGGGACTTTGCCGATCAGGCTATGCCGACCGAAAAGAACGGGGTTTCGATGATTGGGTATGGCGGCGACTTTGGCGATTTTCCCAACAACGGCAGCTTCAGCGGCAACGGCATTTTGTTTGCGGACCATACCCCTTCTGCCAAAATGCAGGAAGTCAAAGCGCTGTACGCCCCGATTCGCATTGTTCCTAACGAAACCGGCGTCGATATTCTCAATAACAATCTCTTTGAAAACACAAACGGCTACCGCTTTATCGCGACCCAGAAAGTCCGCGATCAGATTGTCGGACAGACCGAATTTGAAGTCCGGATCGAACCGGGCCGACATCGCCATATCCCGCTGAACTGGGAACAGTATCAGGGAGAAAGCGTACTGACCGTTTCCGCCATTTTGAAGAACGATCAGCCCTGGGCCAAAGCCGGTCATGAAGTCTCGTTTGGACAGCACGTTCTGTCTGGACTCCGCCATTCCACGCTGCTTGGCAAAGGCATGAAGTTTGTGCAGGGCAAAGAATACTTCGGTGCGGAATTCGAAAACGTCCGCTTCCTGTTCAGCCAGAAGGGACTTGTATCCATGAAAAGCGGCGATCAGGAATGGCTGCAGGCCATGCCTCGACCCGTATTCGCTCACGCCTGGACCGATAATGACCGCGGCAGCGACTTCGATCAGGGATCGGCGATCTGGTACAGTGCATCGCTCTTTTCGAGAGCCATCAGCCGGGAAATCCAGATTGACGAAGAACTGGGCTATGCGCAGATCACGTATGAAATCGGCCTGCCGTATCCGCTCAACAATAACAAGTGCACCCTGACGTATCTGGTCAGCGCGCCAGGCATTCTTGGCGTGAAACTGGAAATGTCGCCAAGCCGCTATTTGCCGGATCTGCCGGTCTTTGGCATGGAATTCAAACTGCCGAAAGCTGCGGATCATTTCCAGTATTACGGCTACGGGCCGATGGAAAACTACTGTGACCGTTCGGTCGGTGCCCGTCTGGATGTTTTTGAAGATACGGCGTCCAACAACGTACAGCCCTATCTTCGTCCGCAGGAAACTGGAAACCGTACCGGCGTGCGGGATCTGACTCTGTTCGACCACGACGAAAAGATCCGCTTCAGCCGGATCGCACAGCCGCTGGAAGTTTCGGTATTGCCGTATTCGTTTGAACAGCTCGAAGAAGCCGATCACCAGGAAGAACTTGGATTCTCCACCGGTACGTATGTCCGGATTGCTTCCGAACATATGGGCGTGGGCGGCATCGATTCCTGGATGACGCCGACCGATCCGCGCGATCGCCTGAGCGCCTCGAAGTATCGTATGGTCAACTTCATGATTACGTTTGGCGACCTCCCGGATCGTCAAAGCGATCTTCAGAAAATCGAAGAAGAAACACCGAGTGCGTCTTCGGATTCGTCTGAAATCGAAGAAGAAGGAACACTGGACGATACGACGACGCCTGAAGAGCAGATCAGTACGCAGATCTTGAGCAAAGAAGAAGTGAAAGAAACCGATGAGACAAAGGTCGAAACGGCTGAGATGGATACAAGCAGTTCCAAAAAGACGGAAACCGAATCCGTTCTGGTCGATCTGACTCTGGAAAAGACGAATGATGAAGATCAGCCCTCCCCGCTCGAAGCCGATCCGCAAGAGGAACTGACGTTTGACGTGCTGCAGATCGCCCAGAAAATCCTCGAAGAACCTAGCGAGGAACAGAATGCTGAAGAGACGGCAGCAACGCCTGCATCCAATCCGAACGAATCGAAAACGGACGAAGACACGTCCGCTCAATCGACAGAGAAAATGGATGCGAAAGAAGAGAAGTCCGACGAAGCTTCAGCAGATGAGACTTCTGGTAAAGTCGAGTCCGAAGAAGATGCGGTTCCTGCCGCAGCAGATGAGAAAGCCGATTCCGCAAAAGATGTCGATTCGGTGAAAGAGCCTTCCCAGCCGGAAACAAAAGCAGAAGAAGGACCGGTGAAACATGAGCCTTCGATTGCCAAGGAGAAGGCAAAGCGCCGTCGTCTGTTCAAGGCCCGCCGAAAGAAAAAGTAAGCCGGAGCCGATTAAAATCCTGCTTAGAAACAAGAATTAAGCGACGATTCAGCCCCAAATGAAAACAGCCGGTCTCCCTTGCGGGAAGCCGGCTGTCTTTTTGGCAGGAAATCATTATTTCGTATAGAAACGATACAAAATTTCTTCGTGGAACGGTTCATCCTTTTTGAGGATGACATCGGGATGTTCCTGATTGTGAATGGAGTCGGGGAGCATTTGCGGTTCGACCGCTACGCCCCAGTGCTGGTTATAAGTTTTGCCGTCGCGGCCCGGGTGATTTTCCACGTAGTTGGCGGAGTAGACCTGAACGCCCGGCAGAGTCGTTTCGACTTCTACGGTTCGTCCGGATTTCGGATCGGTGAGGATCAGAGCCGGGGATCCGGTTTCGAGAACAAAATGGTGGTCGATGCCGTTGGCGTTTTTCACGTTCCAGTCGCTCTGATCAAAGCCCTGTTTCACGGGTGCAAAGTCGCGGAAATCGAGCGGTGTGCCTTCCACTTCCCGGAACTTGCCCATGCAAAGGCCATCCGGATCGACGAGACCATGACGAATGGCCGAAATTTTCATCAAATGATCGCCCGCATCTTCCTCCATGCCGTTGAGGTTGAAGTAGGTGTGCTGGGTGAGGTTGAGCAGCGTATCGGCATCGGACTTGGCATCGTAGGAAATACGCAGAGTATTGTCGACAAGTTCGAGCGTGCAGTGGAGCGTGAGCGTTCCGGGATAGCCTTCTTCGCCGTCTTTGGAAACGTAGGTGAAGATCAGCTTGTCGCCTTCGATTTTTGAATCGAAGTTTTTGTAGGAAAATCCTTCCAGACCGCCATGCAGGGAGTTGGGACCGTTATTAACGGCAGCATGGTAGTGCTTGCCGTTGAGCGTGTATTCGCCGTTGGCCAGACGATTGCAGACACGGCCGACCAGCGCACCAAAATAGGTGCCGGATTTTGCCATATAGTCATCGATCGTTTCGTAACCCAGAATGACATTCGTCTTCTTCTGGTTTTCGTCTTTCATGTCGATCTCAATCAGCGTTACGCCATAGCTGGTAACGAGAACGCGCAGCTGATCGTTTTCCATTTCGTACAGACAGATTCCGTCCGGACGTTTTTCAAGCAGTTTAATCATGAGCATGCAGCTCCTTCCTTTTTCTATCCGTCTATCATTGTAGCCAGATCTGTTCAGGAAAAGTACAAAAGGTTGAAAAGGCTTTCGAAAAACGGGTTCGCAGTCAGACTGTCGCTGCCCGATCCGTCAGGCGACTGAGGCAAAGACAAGACAATCCCAGATGAATAAATATTGGAATGTGCCAGTACGACCAGACTCGGACGGGTCGGGGTACAGGGATGGAAAAGCGGCCGGTCTGTGAAATTGGACAGGCTGAAGTCAGTAATTATAATGGAAAGGAAATGGAGGAGTCCGTATGTTCATTCTTGCTCTGGACAGTCTGGAAGATCTGGAGACCATAATCGAAGCCAGACCCGATGCGATCGTTCTTGGCATAGAACCCTTTTGCGCCCGTACGCGAGCCGTAACGGATTGGAATCAGCTCCCCGCGCTGGTCAGGCGCATGCATGAAGCGGGAATTCAGGTGTATATCAACCTCTTAGCCATGATCGAGCAGCCCAGACTGCAAGCCTGCACAGAGGCGTTTGGACAGCTGGCGAAGATGGGTGTCGACGGCCTGTATGTCGCGGATGACGGCTGGCTGGAAATTGCGTACGCGTACAATCCAGAAACGCTTTCTCTTCTGATTGTTCAGCCGGAAACGCTGCTTTGCAGCGGGGAAGACGCCAGTTTCTTTGCCAGACAGGGAACACAAGCGCAGTCGCTTTCGCATGAACTAAGTGAAGCGGAACTGATTGCCTGCGTAAAAACGTGTCCAAGCTGCGAACTGCTTTGTGCCGGCCATTATTCCTGGATGGAAAGCCGAAGAGGACTGCTCTCCAATTATCTCCATCAGATCGAAAAGCCTGAAGACTTTCAGGAGGGCCGTCTGTATACCCTTCGGGAAATGAACCGTCACGGACGCATGCCGGTTTGGCAGGATCATCTGGGAACTCATGTTCTTTCCGATGAAGTGTTCCAGGCGGGCGAATATCTGCTTCCTTTGCGGGAAGCCGGACTGCAGCGCTATCGCATTGACTGTCTGCTCATGGGCAACACCTGGGGACTCGACATGCTTAAGGCGTATCGAACGCTGCTGACTGAAGGAACGGATGCTCTGAGTCCCAAGCAGAAAGAGGCGATTTCCAGTACGATTTGGAAAAGCTCGTCATTAATTCGAAAGGAGAAAAGCCATGGAACACGTTGAACTGCTTGCTCCGGCCGGCAATCTTTCGAAAGCAAAAACCGCAATCCTTTATGGAGCCAACGCGGTCTATATCGGCGGCCAGTCGTTTTCTCTGCGCTCCAGGGCTTCGAACTTTTCTCTGGACCAGATCGCCGAGCTCTGTACGTTTGCCCACGAGCACCATTCGAAAGTGCATGTCACGGTCAATATCATTCCGCATCCGGACGATCTGCAGGGACTGGACGACTATTTGCGTGCGTTAAACGACGCGGGAATTGACGCGATCATCAGCGCTTCGCCTACGATCATTACGCACGCGCTCCACATGGACGGCCGCCAGTTTGAAGTGCACATTTCCACGCAGCGCTCCATTCTCAATTCGGCTGCCGTTCGCTTCTGGAAAAGACAGGGCGTTGAACGTGTTGTCTTAGGACGCGAAACGAATCTGGACAGTATCGAGGCGATTTGTGCGCAGGACATTATGCCGATTGAAGTTTTCATTCACGGCGGCATGTGCATTTCCTATTCCGGGCGCTGCGTGCTATCCAATCATATGACGGACCGCGATGCCAACCGCGGCGGCTGCGCGCAGAGCTGTCGGTGGAAATACGAACTCTTTGACGAACAGAATGAAAAAATCAGCCGCGACGAAACCCCGTATTCGATGTCGAGCCGGGATTTGCAGGCAGCAAAATATATTGAACGCCTGATTCATGCGGGCGTCGCTTCGCTCAAAATCGAAGGACGCATGAAGTCGGATTACTACCTGGCCGTGGTGGTCGGGGCGTATCGCCGCCTGATCGATGCCATCGAAAGCGGACAGACGATTACGCAGGAATTTTTAGCCGAGATTTCCGCGGAACTGGCCCGGGCGGAAAATCGTCCGGCGGGTCCAGGCTTTTATAATGGACTGCCCGATCAGAACGTACAGCTGTATCGAAGACACGATGAATCGGTCACCCAGGAATACATTGGCTACGTTCTGGAAGAGCCAAGAGATGGCTGGATGAAAATTCAGGTCAAAAACCATTTCGAAGCCGGAACGCCGGTCGAACTGTTTGGACCGGGAATCGCTCCGTATCCGCAGACGATTGACGAAATCCAGACGCTCGACGGTCTGCCCAAGTCCGTATGTTCCCACCCGATGGAAATCGTACGAATTCGCTGGAATCAGCCCGCCAGACCGGGAAGCATGATTCGCAAGCAGCGCTTATCGATGCCGGACAAACCGGAAACGGAAGCCAAAGACGGCAGCTGCGGCAAGCCAAATCCCCTGCGGGGGTAATGTGCTCGATTCTTTTTATAATTTGATAAATCCTTTGTTCGTCTTTTCATAAAGGAAAAGATCAGGCCGCTTTCGGTTTTTTGGCTCTTTCTCTCTTCTTTTTTGAAGAGTCAGAGGCTAAGAAAGATTCGATTTTAAACCGGTTTATGAAAAAATGCAGCCCGCACCCGCACAGGACGAACAAATTTCGATAGACTGAACAGGCAGACGATTTCAGGATCGCATTAGAAGAAAGGAAAGTCTGCCTGAAAAGATCCTGAACAAATATGAAATTATCCAACAGCTATTTCTTTACTCTGCGTGAAAACGTGAAAGATGAAGATTCCGTATCGTCCAATCTTCTCGCCCGCGCAGGGATGATCAAGAAACTTTCCAATGGTATCTATATTATTCTGCCGATGGGAAAACGCGTTCTTGCCAAAATTGAAAATGTAGTCCGTGAAGAGATGGACAGCCATGGCGCGCAGGAACTGCTCATGCCGGCGCTGGTCCCGGAGGACGTTTATGTTTCCAGCGGACGCCGCGAGGCATTTGGCGCGAACATGTTTGCCCTGAAAGACCGTTATGACAAAAAATACGTGCTTGGTCCTACGCATGAAGAACTGTTTGCGATGTGCGCAGCGATGGACGGCAAGTCCTGGAAAGATTTCCCGTACAACCTGTACCAGATCCAGACCAAATACCGCGATGAAACCAGACCGCGCTACGGTCTGATCCGTGTGCGTGAGTTTATCATGAAGGACGCCTATTCGTTCGATAAGGATCTCGAAGGTCTGGACGTTTCTTATGCCAATATGTACGACGCCTACTGCAAAATTTTCGACCGTCTGGATCTGAACTACAAAATCGTTAAGGCCGATACCGGTTTGATGGGCGGTCTGCTTTCGGAAGAATATCAGGCGATTTCCAGCATCGGCGAAGATATTGTTGTCGGATGCGAAAGCTGCGATTTCTCCAGCAACGAAGAAATTACCGAAGTCATCGATACGATGGAAGACGATCCGGCTGAAGAGCTCGAAATGGAAAAGATCTATACCCCGAATGCGGGTACGATCGAAGAAGTCAGCACATTCCTGGGCAAGAGACCGGAAGACTTCATTAAAACGCTCATTTACAACGCAGACGGCAATCTGGTTGCTTTCGTTCTCCCGGGCGACCGCGAACTGAATGAGACCAAAGCCGGCAAGCTTCTTGGCGCGATCGAACTGAATCTGGCTACTCCGGAAGAAGTTAAGGCAGCTACCGGGGCACGCATCGGCTTTGCAGGTCCTGTCTGCCTGAACCTGCCGATTTACATGGATCGTCAGGTTGCCCATTACAAAAACTTCATCGTCGGCGCCAACGAAGACGACTACCACTTCAAAAACGTCAACCTTTCCCAGTTCACACCGACGGCGGTAGCGGATCTGACACAGGTTCGTGAAGGCGACCTCTGCCCGAAATGCGGTCATAAACTGACATTTGAGCACGGTATCGAAGTCGGCAACCTGTTCAAACTGGGTGAGAAGTATTCCAAGGCGATGGATCTGTACTATTCCGACCAGAACAACCAGCTCAGACCAGTATGGATGGGATCGTACGGTATCGGTCTGGAACGCTGCATGGCAGCGGTTGCGGATCAGCACAATGACGAATACGGCCTGATCTGGCCGGATGAACTTGCTCCGTTCCGGGTAGCGCTCGTTATCGTTTCCATGAAAGACGAAGAACAGAAAGCGCAGGCGCTCAAGCTCTACGACTATGCTCGTTCCAAAGGCTACGATGTTCTCCTCGATGACCGCAGTGAGCGTGCCGGCGTTAAGTTCAAGGATATGGAACTGATCGGCATTCCGCACCGTATCACGTTCGGTAAAGGCGTTAAGGACGGCAAAGCCGAATACGTCATCCGCAAAACCGGAGAAAAATCCGAAGTGGAACTCGATCAGCTCGAAGCGCTGCTCGATTCGATTTACGGTGCATAATTCAAATTCGCTCATCTGGCCAAATCGGCCATTTTGAAAAAACAGTAAACCAAAAGCGGTTTTCGCTGAAGGCACAAGCCAGAGTATTGGATCTGGCCGGTGTTCTTGCGAAAACCGCTTTTTTCATGGAATGTCGATGGATGAAAAGAAAAATCGAAGAAAGAGAACGGATCCTATTTTCGAAAGCCAAAAAATCCGCGTCTGAACTTTACTTCATGGCTTTGAATGCCGCGCAGATCGTAGCCTGCCTGGCCGATTACGGACTTGATCTGATCCTCATCAAGAGGCTTTTCGGAAAGAATTTCAATGGTGCCTTTACGCCGGGACGCGGTTACTTTCTTAACCGTAAAGTTTTTGCGAACGGTGTCAGCGAGATGGCTTTTACACATGCCGCACATCATTCCATCTACTTTGAGAACGGTCTGAATCATATTGGGGGCCTCCTTTTTCAGATGAGATCTTTCTGGTAGGCAATGCGGGGCGTACCGTCATCGGTATAAATGATTCCGCATTTTGTAAAGCCGTTTTTTTGAATCAGGTGCTGCATGGTGAGATTGTCCGCATGGGTATCGATACGTAAAGACGGATTGCGGCTTTCGCAAAATTCGATCAGCGTTTTAAAAACGCCTGGACGGGTTCCGGACGAAGCAATTTTATGAATGGCACTGTAGGGAAGATCGCTCAGCCAGCTTCCGTTTTCGATCACCGCATACGTGGGATCTGGTCCGGGAATCATGGAAAAGGCGCCGATGATTTCGCCGTCTTCTACAAGGACATAGGCGTTGTGATGTTCAATATCGGAAACGATGGAAGACTCTGAAGGCCGATTGTCTTTCCACTGGTTTGGATTGCCATTGGCTTTCATATAGACGCGCGCATGGGCGTAAATGGCCTGGAGTGCTTCCAGATCGTCCAGTGTTGTATTTCGTACGATACGACTGGATGGATGGACAGGATTTGTTTGATCGGACATGGACAGGACTTCCTTTCTGTTTTTTTCGTTTTTTGAGACGCTGTGCAGAATTGAGTTTTTCTGCAGAGCGGAATGGACTGGAAAAGCATGCGTTAAGACAGCGAAAAAAGTGTAGCATTGCCCATGGATTTCTTACAAATCAAAGAAGCTTTGATAAGAAGACTGAGGCGATTTCAAAGAGATTTCGGCCTCTGAAACGGTTCCAAAAACCAGAAAAAATGAAGTACAGAAAAACGCTCCGGCCTTTGGATGAGCGGAGCGTTCGAATATCATATCTGGATTTTTGTGTGCGCAATGCACCAGAAAATTGAAATACCGTAAGGGATAGTTCGATCAGTCTGCCGGCTTCATCTGCATGGATCCGGAAGCCTTGTTGTCATCCTTCGGCTTTCTGGATGTCGAAGACTTCGCATTCGGATCGTTGACAACGGTAGAAGGCAGCTCGGAATCGGACGTGCCCATGCGTACGCTGTCAATATAGTCCTGTACGCTTTCTTCAATAATGCTGAAGTTCATGTTGCCTGCATTGAGAAGAGCCGTATGGAATTCCACCGGATCGTAGTCTTCGCCAAGAGATTCTTTGGCGATGTCGTTGAGTTCCAGCAGTTTCATGCAGTCAAAGTAGTAGGCGTAGAAGACGCCTGGATCGAGGCAGAGACGATCGTAAATGCTGTCGGTGCCTTCGCCCCAGTTTTTCGCGAACTCCTCACGGGAGATGTTTTCGTAATTGACCTGATAGTCCATGAGCAGAACGGTGTAGTTGGAGAAAAGCTCGGACAGCTCCCACACTTCCAGCTTATCTTCATCAATACCCGTCCAGGGCAGCGTCTGGAGCGCCGCATACGTGGCGTAGCCTTCCTGCGTACCCAGCGTGCCGAGAATGTACTCGAGCGGGTGTGCGGCATGTTCCTTTAAATACTGCGTCTGGTACATGTGACCCGGGATGCCCTCATGAGCAAAGGTGTCATACAGAGAAAGGCTTTGCGGATTTGAGCCGTAATCGCGCTCGTTGTAGCGGATTTCGTACGTGTCGGTGCTGTCGATTGGAGGGACAAGGAAATAGGCGAGAACGCCGTCCTGCGACTGTTCGGGCGCCAGCGGTTTTACCTCATAGTCCATTTCATCCACGAGAGGGAAGACAGCCGGATAGCGTTCGTTTAAGAACGGGATAATTTCCGAAATGGAACTGAACGTTGTTTCCGGCTCGCTCATCAGGGAAGCTGCATCTTCCTTTTCATTAATAATGCGCGAGTATTCCGTCAGACAGTTCTGCACGGCTTCCGTAACCTGCTTGTTGATTTCGACGGGCGACATATCCATGCCCGTGTACATTTTCAGAATCTCTTCGTAGGCTTCCTTGCCGTTTGGAAGGGAAGCCATGCCAGAAAGCGGCTTATTCTTGTCCTTGAGTTCTTCCAGGCCTTTTTTCATGGTTTCGTACGACGGGAAGAAAGACGTGTCCAGCGCTTTTTTAATCCGGGTTTTCCACTCTTTCTTCTCGGCGTCGTTCAGATCGGTCAGTCCGTCAATTTCTTCTTCAAGCGATTCTGTAACTGGAGAATCGTCTTTGGTTTTCAGAACGTCGTCAATCGTCTTCATCGTGCTGTCGTATGAGATCGAAAACAGATCCTGCTCGGCCTGCTTGCGCGTATATTCGAGATTTTCCTCGACATAGCGCGGCATATCATTGATCAGTTTTTCCAGCGGTTCCAGATCGTCCTTTGTGTAGAGGGAGTATTCGGAAAAAAGCGTGACCATGCTCGAAGGCATTCCGTTGACCATGGACCAGGGCGTTCCAATATAATCGAATTTCTCATCGGAAGTCTTTTCGAACCGTTCGCATTCCCAAAGAAGCTGTTCGTACATCCAGCGGTTCTTTTTGGAAAGCGCAGATGTATTCCACTTCTTGAGCTGATCGTATGTCTTATCGTTCAGCTCGATCCGTTTGGACTCCGGAAATGGAGAACCCAGCGTGATCGGGCATTTGGAAAGATCGATTCCATAGTTTTCCGGATGAAGGAAATACTGATGCACGCTCAGATAGCTTAATTCACAGTAATCGACCAGATAGTCGTCGAGAAACTGTGTAAATTCCGCGTCCGGTACGGCTTCCGTATTCTGACCCGGAGTCGGTCCATTCGTGGAAGGCCCGCAGGAGCAGGCGGCCAGCGAAAGGGCGAGAAACGAAATTAAGAAAACTTGTATCCATTTTTTCATATAAATCTCCTCAAACGGGAACACGCCCAGTCCGGTCGCAATTCCCATCAGTATTCCTATGATAGCGTATCCGTTCAAAGAATTGAGAACGGGGGCGGTTAAATTTTTCCAAACTCAGACGGCTTGGATAAGGGAAAAATTCGGAATTCGCTGTGTCAAAATGCGCTTCTTTTCTACATACGGTAAAAATCTGGATTCGAATCCGGGAAGCATGCAAAAAACCTGTCTGCTTCGCTGTTTGAAGACAGACAGGTTTTTCGTAAGAGATTTTGAAAGACCAGAGAAAGGGGTTCTGGTATGGACAGTGGAATGCAATCGAGAAGAGAAAATTTTTCAGGAAAGCCGGATTTGTATGGATATAGATTTGTATGAATATATTTGTATGAATATAAGGAAACGCGGTCATCTCGAAAGGCAGCCGCCGCCGAGTGAGAGCGACAGGCAATGGTATGTATTGCTGAGCCGGGAAGAAAGGGCTTGCCCAAAAGAGAAGCTTTCGTAACCGGGCGTCTTTCATTTTACGATGACGATTAGAACAGACGGGTGAGCAGGATGATGCCTTCGGCTGCAACCGCGATGATCAGAGCCAGGCGTCCAGCTTCTTTGACGGTCAGCGTATCGTTTTCGACTTTTTCGCAAAGATCTTCACAGAAGAGGAAAAAGCGATCTTTCAGTCGGGCAAAGAAAGTGCGTGTATAGGAATCCGTGTTGGTAACGGGTGTGGAAGCGGCAGATGTTGAATTGAAATGATTCATAACTATTCTCCTTTGATTGAATAAGAATCATCGCGAATGATTTTGACAAGGATATGATAACAGATATAATTCATGTGTGCAACATGGACGCACCAAAAATAAGAAAAACGCATCTCGTGCACATTTGCCTACTCAGAATGTGAATAGAAGGTGCATGCGCAGGGATTAGGCGGGAATGACGAGTCAGTCTTAATGCCTTTGTTCTGTCATAGGCTATACGATCAAAGAGGGAAGCGGACTTAATTAAAAAAGCAAAAATGCATGGATTATTCTAAAAAAGTGGAACAATAACTCTTGACATACGTAAATAATTTGTTCATCCCTATCGTATTCGCATGGAAAATAAATGAAAAAGCATATCCCTGTACAATTTGCTGATCCCTGTGGTTTTCTATAGGGCAGTCTTTGAAAAGGCTTTCCTTTCGATGAAGCAGATCGCGCATGCACGAATGGTGCATGAAAGAAACACAAGTTCGTACTCGCATTGAAAGGACACCTGCACATTTTACGCATTTTTTGGCGGAACGCTCTTTTCAGCCATAAAGACCGCTGAAACCGCTCGTAATACGGTGCTGAAGCGGATGCCGTATGCTTTATTCTCCGTAAAGGATCGAAAGAGAAGGAAAAAGGAACAGGACGCCTGGACAAATCCGGCTTCAATTTTGTGCAAATCCAGTCTGGTGTGCAGGCGCAAAGCTGTAATTCAGTTATTAATGTTTTGTTTTTGTTTAGCCCGTACTGTTTTTGCCTACCATATGTAAACGCTTGTCCATGATCCATACATGATCCGTTTTACAGAAACAATGAATTAGGATATTATTTGGATATTGTTTTGACGCGCTAACTCAAACGGATTCCGATCTGCATTTTTGCACAGAGGATTTCGACAGTTTGAGAGCAGCGGTCCAGAAAGGAACGAAATGCTTAAAAAAATCAGCATCTATAACGGCCAGGTGATTCTGAATTACGACCGTGCCTACCCGAAAGATCGTGCGACTCTTCTGAAAAGCCGTACTTTTGAAAAGTTCATCACTTACTTTGTTCGCATCACAGAAGAAACGAACCCGGCGGTTTACCTCTATCTGACTCAGGATGGTACGCTTACTCCTAAAAAAGCGGCCCAGGAGCTGATTGAGTTCTTCCGTCTGCTCGTTGTTTTCGATTACGAAGAACTTTCCGATAATCCTCTCGAAAGAGACCGTCATCAGCTGCTGGATGTTATCGAAGAGATTTACCACAGCTGGCGTTCCCTGCAGCGTTTTGGATTCATGAACTCCAACAATATGCCGGACTTCGGAATCAACACGCTCGTTCGCCGCGACTCCAACCTGAATGACCTGATTCTGCGTACGTACCGTCTGTATCAGGAAAAGATCGCCGGACGTCCAAATCTGGTATATCGCCAGGTTCAGGCCGGTACCATCGCCTGCTTCTCCATTCATGAAGTACGCAATTCCTTCTCCGAAGACTATCTCCCGCTGCATAAGATCCCGATGATCGATACCGTAATGCTCCGTACTCCGATGATTCTTCATCCAACGAGTTCCAAGCGTACTGGCATGTTCACAGAAACCGATGTCAACCCGCTCGATATGCTGTATATCAATACGGAAGAATGGTTCTGCCTCCCGATCAAAGTCGGAAAACTGCTCTGCTTTGTTTACTTCAACTGCAAATACATCGCGCTCGCCCTTTCCATGGTCAACCTGTTTGAGCTGGCTACTGTGGAAGAGTCCGAAACCAAACCGGATCTGATCATGATTTACGGAAACGAAGACGGACTGAACGAGACCAAGTACTACCACGATACCGACAACGATATCTGGATCGGCCGTATTTCCGACCATCCGCGTATGGAATACTTCGGCTACCTCAAGAAAATGGCACTGACGCTGCACAACCTCGCTATGATGGAACGCGGCTGGCTGCCAATTCACGGTGCCATGGTCAACGTTGTTCTCAAGGACGGCCGTTCCAAAGGCATCATCCTGATGGGCGACTCCGGTGCAGGCAAGTCCGAATCCATTGAAGCCCTCAAGAGCGTCGGACGCGATCTGATCAAGGACGTTCAGGTTGTCTTCGATGATATGGGAACTATTCATATGGAAGACGGCGTTCCATACGGTCAGGGTACAGAAACCGGTGCCTTCATTCGTCTGGACGACCTCGATCCAGGTACGCCGTATAAAGATATGGACCGCTCCATCTTCTTTGCTCCGGAAAACCCGAACGCCCGCATGGTCGTACCGGCAAGCTCCTATTCTTTCATTACGAAAAACCATCCGATCGACCTGTACTGCTATGCCAACAACTACACTGACAAGTGCGGTATGGATGAACTCCCTGCAGACGAGTTCAAGGCCACCTGCAAAGCCGGAACCCGTATGGCTCTGGGCACAACCCAGGAAAAGGGTCTGTCCAAAACGTACTTCGCCAACCCGTTTGGTCCAATGCAGCGTCAGGAAGTCTGCGATCCGCTGATCGACGATACCGTTAAGGCGCTCGAAGACAACGGCGTATTCCTCGGTCAGGTTTACACCCACCTGGGCTTTGACAAGACCAACCGTGCCGGCATCGAAGATGCAGCCAAGGAACTGCTCGACTTCATCCTCGATCAGGCTGCTGAAACAGAAGCAGCTGAAGATGTCGATGTGCAGGAGGCTGCGGCTGAAGACGCCGAATAAATCCCGATCGGTCTGAACTGGATTCCTGAATCCTCAGACTGACTTCGTTTTAAGCATTGAGGCATTCGAAAAGACAGCTTCGGCTGTCTTTTTTGATGTCTGCAGGGAAAACTGATGCTTCTTGACAGGGAAGAGGGTAAGGATTATTTTCCGTACATACCCAAGGAAGCCATGTATTTCCAGCCTTTTTTCGCAGAACGGTCTGGATGGATCCGGTTGAACGCCCCATAAAAGCATTCAAATCGCATCCAATTGAAAAAGAAGTCTTTAAAGAACGGTTTTTCTGGTTATTCTGAAAGGACGAGCACGCAGGATTGTTATCCAGCCCGATTTGTCTTCGGATCCGTTCCGCATGAACAGCACGGTTCCGGGCAAGCCGAAAATCAAACCAAAAAGAAAGGGATGGATTTTTGATCCATCCAGAAAGTGGAGAAATGAAAAGTGAAAGAATACCCAATGCCGGCCGTACTGGATCCGGAGCGTGAACATACGATTCATCAGCACATCATTCAGCCCGATCAGGCCGCTGTACGAAAAGCGTTTGCGACGACGTATGTATGGATGATTCTCGGACTGCTCGTCAGTGCGGCTGTAGCCTTTATTTTCGCTCAGCCTGAACTTTACCCGATCGTCGATAATCCCTTTGTTCTTCTGGCCCTGTTTCTGGCCGAGCTCGTTGTCGTAGTCCTCTTTACGCGAAAGCTGAATACGGCCACGATTGGAACTTTGCGCGGCATGTTTCTGCTGTATTCCGTTTTAACCGGAGCAACCCTGGCTACACTCGCCACGGTATGGAATGGATCGACAATTTTTGCGGCTTTTCTGGTCAGTGCCATTTATTTTGGCTGTCTGAGCCTGATGGGCTTCTTTTCCAAAATTCGTCTTGATAAGATCGGTCCGATCTGTCTGGTCGGTCTGGTGGCTCTGATCATCTGTGAAGTCATTATGTTGATTTTCCGCTTTTCAGCAGCCACGCAGCTCTTTTCCGCGATCGGTCTGATTCTGTTTACCGGAATTACCGCCTGGGATGTTTATCGTATGAACAAAAAGATGCAGGCGGTCTGTGCATCGCAGGAATGGCTCGACCGGCTTGGCATTTCCTTTGCGCTCGAACTCTATCTGGATTTCATCAACATTTTCCTGCGCGTTCTGGCGCTGATCGGCAACGGTTCTTCGTCTTCACACAAATAGCGGCAGGCCATCCTTTCCAGAGAAATCTTTTTGTGACAGGCAGGTTTTCCGATTCCTGTCGTCCTTAAGCCATGCGCTTTTACTTTTTGGCGGATGATTTTAACAAAACAGCCATTCGCCTGTACTCACGATCCAGATTTCCAAATGAAAAAGACGCCGGCATTCTGGCGTCTGATCCCCATGTCCAGCAAGGCATGGGGTATTTTTTTCGTTATTTGAACGGATCCAGAAGTGCGCAAATCGAATTGCATTGCCAGGAAATTGGACCCGCATCCGAATGCGGCGCTGCTGGTCTGGAAAGTGGAGAAGATCATTGTTCTGGCTGGCTTTTGTTCGGAGAGACCAGATTCCAGATGCCGAGTAAAAGAATGAGAATACAGGCAGCCTGTGAACAGGGAGAAATGGATTTCACTGTGGCTTGTAAGAGCAGAAGCCCGATTCCGGTAAGAAAATGCAGCCATTTAAAAACGCGGATCCATTTCCTAAGGCTATCAGCACGCCTGCGTATTACAGGAGAGAGCTGACGAATTGCGAATGTTGCGATGAAGAAAAAAATGGATACAGCCATCATATAGTTCTTCCAGACTGCATAGGATAAAGCAAGTACGAACCAGACAACGATAAGAAGTATGAACTCAAGGGGATTGAATTCTCTCGCATTTTTCCTCATAAACATACCGATTGCCCTCGCTTTTTCTGTGGAAAATATCGAAACTGTCCGATTTTCCAGTTATCGATCCGGACCGTGTCTTTGATGCGGAAAAACGCTTCATTCCCTGCATGTCAGCAGCGGACAGGGATAACACGAAATTCAGTACAGGTACTGCATCTGCTGTTCCTGTATCTTCTTGCACCGGAGCTCTAAGGGAACGGTTAAGTCTATTGTATTTGCACATCTGAAACATCGAACGCTGAATATTGAAATGAACAATTGGATCAATGCTGTTCACTTAAGCTTCACAAGCTCACTTACAAATCAGGTTAGTTCCT